>DPFD01000225.1:1120-4028 GCA_003534175.1 Chitinophagaceae bacterium | reverse complement strand
CCTGAGGATCGGCATCTACCAGCAGGGTTTTATATTCTAAAATAGCTAAGCTGGCTGCCAGGTTAATAGCAGTGGTGGTTTTTCCTACGCCTCCTTTTTGATTCGCAATTCCGATGATTCTGGCCACAGTTAATTTTTATTATCAGATGTTGATGGTTTCTCCAATTTCCGGTAGTATGAGTTCAATACCGCGGTCTGCAAAATACGTTTTTGCTGCCTGATGGTCTATTTTAATATATCCGAACGTATCGAAGTGTACGCCAATCACTTTTTTACATTGAACCATTTCGGCTGCACGGGCAGCATCGGCATAGTCCATGGTAAAGTTTCCGCCAACGGGAAAAATACATACATCTGGCCGGCGATATGCGGGGATGAGTTGCATATCCATGGTTAGCGCGGTATCTCCTGCAAAATAAATACACTGTTGTTCGTTGTGTATTACAAAACCCATGGGATTGCCGCCGTAGCTGCCATCCGGCATGGATGATGAATGTACGGCATTTACGCATTTTACTGTGCCAAAGGGGAATGTCCATGCACCTCCCGTGTTCATCGGGTGGTTATGGGTGATGCCTTTTTCCGCAAACCAGCTTACCACTTCAAAGTTTGAAACGAGGGTAGCCCCGGTTCTCTTTGCAATAGCTTCAGCATCTGCCACATGATCGGCATGGCCATGGCTGAGTAAAATATAATCGGCATCTATTGTATTTATATTAACATCTTTCGCCGCTTCATTCGGTGAAATGAACGGGTCAAACAGTAATTTTGTGCCGTTCCAGTTCAGCCCGAAAGCTGAATGGCCGTAAAATGTAAGTTGCATATTGTTAAATGGGGGAGGATGGTTTCAAATTCCCTTGTTGCAAAAATAGTGAATCGGCCTAAAAGTTTGGACCCTGTTCACTGTAATGAATCCGTAAACCTGTTAAATTAGAATAAACGCTCATGCGGTCTGCCTCCGGAATTTTCTTTCTTATTTTATTGATTTTGTTGCTGGATGCTTATGTATTTCAGGCATTCAAAGCGCTAGTGCGCAAAAGCCGCTATCGTAAGAGGTTGATAATGGGTTTCCTTTCATTAACGGTACTCACTGTAATTGGTGCGTTTGTATTTTTTTATGTAGATCCGGCTTTGCTGGGGAAGCCCCTCCGCACCTTGTTGTTTTCCATGATTATCGGATTGTTTTTTGCCAAGCTGGTGGCTGCCGTTTTTTTTCTCGTAGATGATTTACGCCGCGGGGTATTATGGATTGGCAGAAAAGCCATACCTGCCCGAACGCATCCTGTTCAAGCATCTTCTGAATCTGAAACCATCAGCCGCTCTGTTTTCCTGAGCTGGGTTGGTTTTGCCGCCGGAGGTTCACTGCTGGGAAGCCTGATGTATGGTTTTTCCAATAAGTACAACTACCAGGTGAAGAAAGTGCCGCTCTCTTTCAGTAATCTGCCCGAAACGTTCCGCGGATTGAAAGTGGTGCACATCAGTGATATACATGCGGGCAGTTTGTTGGATGTGCCGGCAGTTCAACGTGGAGTGCGCATGATTATGGGTTTAAAACCTGATTTAATTGTTTTCACGGGAGATATGGTGAATGACCGTGCCACGGAACTTTTGCCGCTCACCGATGTGTTTAAGCAACTGCAGGCCCCGATGGGGGTATATTCCATTTTGGGTAATCACGATTATGGAGATTACGTGCGCTGGCCTTATCAGGGGGTGAGTAAAGAGGAAAACCTGCAAGCGCTTATTCGTTTACAGGAATCGATGGGATGGAAAGTGTTGCTGAATGAGCATGTGATACTGAAAAAGGGTGAGGATGCCATTGCTCTGATTGGTGTGGAGAACTGGAGTAATAAGAGTCGTTTTCCGGCACATGGGCGTTTATCAGATGCCTATCAGGGCACGGAATCTGTAGGATTTAAAATGTTGCTTACGCATGATCCCAGCCACTGGGATGCTGAAGTATGCAACGCTTACCGGGATATTGATTTAACCCTGTGCGGACACACCCACGGTATGCAGTTTGGGGTGGAAGTGCCGGGTTTAAAATGGAGTCCGGTTCAGTATTTATATAAACAATGGGCGGGATTGTACAGTTCTGGTAATCAACAACTTTATGTAAACCGGGGCTTTGGTTTTATTGGATATCCGGGAAGAGTAGGCATCCTGCCTGAAATTACCCTCTTAGAGCTGTCATAAATTACAAAATCGGTTATCTCCTTCAACTTATTTGATGTTCAACTTTCATGTTTTTTTAAACATTTTCAAAAAAAATTAAGAAAATGTTTTGATTAGTGAAAAATCCCTATTATTTTTCGACCGTATTTATACTATATATTATTTAAGATGTAGTAGAACAACGATAATAAGCCGGTAATTGCTACCGGGAACATATATCCTAAGATAACCCGACAGGATTAGCCTGTGTACCCGCTCGCCGGGCTTCCAATACACTTCCATTCGGGATTTCCTTTGAAATTCCAAACAGCTTTTTTCAGTTTAAATCATTGATGACAATGTCTTTAAAAAGTAATTAGCCCTACAATATAATTTGTTGACTATATATAGCGTTAAAGCAACCTGAATTATACTAAACCACCTATTATGAATAAGTTACACATGAAAACTACCACACGGTTTTCGAAAATCAACCCTATTAGTCTATTATCGCCGATTGGGGTGATATTGATTTGTTGGCTGACAGCCTTTATTCCCCAGACAGCATTTTCACAGGGAACCATGGGGCGCTGGGAGATGTGCGGATTATCCGGAACTCCAGCCACCGTTTCACCTACCGGTGTATCTACCGGGGTAACTTTTTCGGTTTTATCACGTGGTCCGGGAATTACGGCACAATCTGCCACCGACGCATATAACTCCAGAAATTGGTCTACCAGTTCATCGTTGAATA
>DPFD01000225.1:0-1103 GCA_003534175.1 Chitinophagaceae bacterium | reverse complement strand
CCTGAACCGGGACATAGCATCTCCATTTCCTCGATTCGATTCAGGGATCAGATGTCGAACTCCAGTTTCGATGTTTCATTGCGATTCAGCGATAACAACTATTCCAGCAGTTTAGGTGGTTGGACGGCCTCAACTTCTGCCCAGAATCGTACGGTTAACCTTTCGGGTAATTCAGCATTGCAAAATCGTACTACACCGGTAACTTTTCGTTTGTATGGAACCGATGCGAATGCAAACAGTTCTACGTATCGGTTGTTATGTGAGGGAACCAACCAGGGTAATAACAGAGGTGTGGATGTAGATGGAACGGTGACTCATAACCCTTACGTGGCGGAGTTTATTTCCATGAACTATGGCTCCTCTCCCTGGTGCCAGGGCGAAACAAGAGATGTTTCTGTAACCGTAAAAAATGTGGGTTCTGCTACCTGGAACAGTGCTGAGCCTGTGAATATTGGCTTGAAGTGGAATGAGGATACAGATTATGGTGCCGGTCCAAGCTTTATCGCCCGTCAACCTGCGGGTAGTGTAGTAACCGGACAAACCGTTACTTATACTTTTCCGAACGTTCCGGCTTCCACACTCACGGGAAACAATAACCTGACTTTTGATGTGGTTCGCGAGTTGGTGTGCTGGTTTGGAAACAACTCAGGCGGTTGCGGTCCGGGCAACTCTACCTTTGTATCTCCTACTATTAATATACTGGCTCAACCCACAGCGGTTTCCGTTTCGGGTGGAGGAACCTTCTGTAATTCAACCACCATTACTGCCTCAGGCGGTACAGGTGGTACAATGTATTTTCAGGGTACCGACCCCAATGGCGTTTCTATAACTACTCCGGCTACCAGCCAGGTGGTTACTGAATCGGGTACATATTACTTCCGGTCGAGATCAGCAGCAGGTTGCTGGAGTGTAGCCGGTAGTGCAACAGTAACTATCAATAAAGATGTTACCATTACGGCTCAGCCACAAGCTCAGACGATTTGTGAAGGCGGAACAATCAACCTGAACGTAACGGCTACGGGTACCCCAACACCAACGTATCAGTGGAAAAAAAATAATATCAATATACCCGGTGAAACGAGCAGTACATTCAGTATACCCTC
>DPFD01000238.1:2598-4270 GCA_003534175.1 Chitinophagaceae bacterium | reverse complement strand
ATTGAATGTTTTGCCCGTCCACTCCGCCACACCATATTGCCTGTCGCGCGTTACACCACTGAAATCATCCACAATAGCCTTTCGCTGTTCGAGCAATCGGTTAAAAAAAGTACTCTTTCCCACATTGGGCCTGCCGGTAATGGCAACTGTAAAACTCATATAAATGCTTTATAACTTTATAAACGGATTAATAGCCGTATTCTTTCAGATGGATTTCATTGTCGCGCCATTTCGGGCGCACCTTAACGAATAACTCCAGAAACACTTTTTGTACCAGAAAAGATTCGATCGATATTCTCGACAATGTACCCAGTTTCTTTATCATACTTCCCCGCTCACCCAATATAATTGCTTTTTGTGATTCACGTTGCACAATGATATCGGCTGATATTTTTATCAGGGTTGATTTTTCTTTGAATTCCTGTACCAGCACGGCTGTCTGATACGGCAACTCTTCTTCGTACAGTTCAAACACTTTTTCCCGAATCAGTTCCGACACAAAAAATTTGGTGGGCAAATCACTCAGGTCATCGTTATCATAAAACGGCACTCCTTCAGGCAGAAACTGGAGAATCACCTCCATCAGCTCATCTATACCCGATTTCTTCAATGCTGAAATCTCAACTACTTTTTTACAATAGGGCCTGCCTTCAAAAAAAGTACGTCGCTCCTTCAGTACCTCCGGTTTTACAAGGTCTGTTTTATTCAGCAGCACAATGCAGGGAACTTTCAACTTCAACTGACTGAATATCGCATCGCTTTCTTCGGGGTTTTCCCTTGCATCGGTAATCAGGAGTGCAACATCCGCATCTTCCAATCCTGAGCGCACGGCCTGCATCATCTTTTCGTGCAATTTGTACTTCGGTTCAATAATGCCCGGGGTGTCAGAAAAAATAATCTGATAGTCCTTCCCGCTCAGGATCGTTTTAATCCGATGCCGGGTGGTTTGTACTTTCGGCGACACGATGGCTAGCTTCTCTCCCATCAATGCATTGATCAGTGTTGATTTACCTGCATTGGGTTTCCCGAAAATATTTACAAATCCTGCTTTCATGTGCTCGCCGTCAGCGTTTCCGGCAAAACTATCTTATTTTAAGGGAAACGGCTAATTCATATTCAATGGATGCGTTAATGAAGTGGTAAGGANNNGGATCATATTACCTTGCGGTTCAAGTACATCATGCCGGCTGTTGTATTGAAAATTTGGATTGACACACAACTGAAATGTGAAAACTTTCAAAAGTTTGTCCGGAAACCTAAAAATTCCCTTATCTTTGCAGTGCGAAGTAGAGCAGCGGTAGCTCGTCGGGCTCATAACCCGAAGGTCAGAAGTTCGATCCTTCTCTTCGCAACGCATGAAAGGTTATCGGATTCCGGTAACCTTTTTCTTTTGGTACAAGGCATAAAAAAAGGGAACACGTGGTTCCCCTGATTCTGTGGAGCTGCAGGGAATCGAACCCTGGTCCAAACATATTCGCCGTAAGCTTTCTACATGTTTATTTGTGTATTACTTGTCGGGAACCGGCAGGAACACAACCAACCAACCCGTTCCGTAGAAGAATAATCTTAAGCTGCAGTCACTTCATTCCGCAGCAGCATCCCTGTTTGTTTTGAGTCGGCGGAGGGAACGGCACAGGGCAAGCCATTCCAGTCGGCCCTAATGACTACTTAA
>DPFD01000238.1:1588-2547 GCA_003534175.1 Chitinophagaceae bacterium | reverse complement strand
TATTCAGATTAAAGTGCAGACTACGCAACGCACTACATGCTTACTTACAAAGATCTATGCTGTCAAAACCGGTCAGCCCCGGTATATGTGCAAAGATACTGCATTCCCCAATGAAATATTATTGTTTAACAACCCTGAACACACTGCCCAACGGGGATGAGAAGCTTTCGAGTGTAGTGGGTTTGTTATGGTACATGATCCTGCTGACGCCGGTGGCACGGGCTTTTAGGTGATCTATAAATGAGATTTCGATATCCGAGGCTCCGCTGACACGGGCATCGCAATTTGTAACCATCAAATCAGGCCCCGTTAAATCACTCGCCCCTGAACAATGCACCTGCATAGACTGTACATCCCCGTTCAGGATTGCATCCGAAGCTCCTGACAACTGAATGTTCAGCACCCTCAGTTTTACTTCGGCTTTTAAATCCACCTGTCCCGATAATCGTAAGGCCATGGAATCAGCCACCCACGGCATGCTGCCAATCACATCTACCGCTCCGGAAGCCTCCAGGGAAACCAGGTTTTTAAAACCCACATACACCCTGGCCGTTTGCTTTTTGGTTCCCCCGCCGGCGATATACAATGTGCCCTCCTCCACCCGTGTTTCAATACCTTCAATAACCGAAGGTTTGGATCCGCTTAGGGCAAGTATCACCGAATCATTGGGAATCAGGTACAACTCCAGGTTCCCTTCTACCTGAATGGAGGAAAATTCGCTTTCCAGTNNGCGCGAGCCCCCAAAGCAAAGCATAATAAAAGCGTAAGCAACAGACGGTGTTTCATACCCTGAAATTTAGCACAAATAATACGCAGCAGATACACAAATGTTACAATTTTTGGAAACCACCTCAAAAAAACTATACCTTTGCGCATTCGTCATTCTGAATTTCCGGGGTGCTTTTGTACAAAGGCTGAGATTATACCCGTAAAACCTGAACAGGATAATGCCTGCGAAG
>DPFD01000238.1:0-1580 GCA_003534175.1 Chitinophagaceae bacterium | reverse complement strand
AAGATTAGTCTTTTCTGGCTGATAACATGCCTGTGTTATGCAACCTATGCGCAGGATACCACCCTACTCACCCCGGTAGAAGTTTCAGCCATCCGTGCCTCTGACAATGCCCCCATTGCTAAAACCAATCTTTCCAGAGAGCAACTGGCAGCAAGAAATACCGGACAAGACCTCCCCTTCATCCTGCTACTCACCCCCGGCGTAGTGTCACATTCTGATGCTGGTAACGGTATCGGCTACACGGGATTGCGTATCAGGGGCACCGATGCTTCCAGAATCAACTTCACCATCAATGGTATTCCCTATAATGATGCGGAGAGCCAGGGTACATTCCTGGTGAACATTCCCGATCTGGTTTCATCCGCCGGCAATATTCAGATTCAGCGGGGAGTTGGTACCACTTCACAGGGTACGGGTTCGTTCGGTGGTGGTGTACACATCAGCACCAACGAAGTACATAAAGAGCGAGCGCTGATGCTGAACAACACCTTTGGATCGTACGGTTCCATGAAAAACACCCTGCAGTTTCATTCGGGGTTGATGAAAAAAAAGTTTCTGACCGACATACGCCTGAGCAATATTCAGAGCAACGGATACATCGACCGGGCTACGTCATCCCTGCAATCGCTCTATGCCAGTGTTGCAATGATTGAACGTAAACAATCTCTCCGGCTGAACATCATCACCGGCAGGGAAAAAACATATCAGGCCTGGTATGGGGTGGATGAAGCATCGCTGCGCACCAACCGCACCTTCAATGCTGCCGGAACAGAAAAACCGGGTACACCTTACGATAATGAAACCGACAATTACCGGCAAACCCATTATCAGCTTTTTTATAACCGTGAACTCAGCAAACGCTGGAAGATGAACCTCACCGGTTTTATGACGCGTGGCATTGGATATTATGAACAGTACAAAGCCGGAGAAACACTGAATGATTATCAGTTACCCGATTACAACGATGGTACAAACATTTTTACTGAATCGGATCTGGTACGGCGGCTATACCTCGATAACTATTTTTTTGGAAACGTATTTTCCTTTCAACATACCCAGGCGAAAAGAGACTGGATTATTGGAGGCGGATGGAATCAGTATAACGGAGATCATTACGGGAAAGTAGTAACAGTACAACTGCCTGTGGAAGTACCTAAAAATCACCGCTGGTATGATAACGATGCCGTAAAACGCGAGCAATCGCTCTACACCAAATGGACAGAACGCTTTCACCCGCGTTGGCAAAGCTATGTGGATGTGCAACTGCGAAGGGTAGATTATGATATCAACGGATTCAGGAATGCTCCCGGACTCAAACAAAACAACAGCTATCTGTTTCTCAATCCAAAAGCGGGTATCACTTACCGTTATGCCAATGTAAAATGGTACGCATTTGTTGCCAAGGCCTCCAAAGAGCCCAATCGCGACGACTTTGAGGCGGGTATCAACGAGACACCCCGTGCCGAAACACTGTACGATACTGAACTGGGATTTGAACAACAATTCAAAAAAGGAAGATGGGCCGTGAATGCCTATTACATGTACTACAGGAATCAACTGGTACTTACCGGTAAAATAAA
>DPFD01000248.1 GCA_003534175.1 Chitinophagaceae bacterium | reverse complement strand
CCCCATGTCACGTTCAGTTTTCATCAGGAGCTGCGTTAATCGTCCGCGTTCCGGACTTTCCCTGTCAACGGAGGAGCGATTGACTTCATAACTGAACGGACGGGCAAACATACCCATAGTAAACGAAAACAACTGATAGCGGTTTTCAAACACCCTTCCCCAGAAATCACGAATGTTCACGCCCCGCTCGGTACCATCAAACTGAAAGGCAAACTGGAGGGAGGGACCATTGAGCTTCTTGGGAAAATGCAGATAATCGAAACGAATCCTGCCCCTGCGGAGCATAAATCGATTGTTTACTTCAGGATCAAAATCTCCCCCGATAAAACTAGGCGCTCCTTTAGACTGTGCCGCCTGAAACTGAGGTTGCATATATCCGGTTATACGTATCTTACCGTAATTCTCATACATAGAAATAAATGCCTTCCCCAATCCGGAAGTAGTATCTACCATGTCCATCAAAAATTGTGATTTTCCGCATAGCGTACTCAACACAAACAGCCCAACCAGATATATCTGCCTGATTTTCATGTGGGCAAAACTAATAAGAAATTAAGATTACCCGAATATTATGTAAATGTTATCAATTTCGAATAGAAATCATTCAGCATAATGTATGGCTAATTTTGCCAAAATTTCTGGAATATGTCATTGAACTCCATTTTGAAGATTTTCTTACCAAAAGACCGGGTATTCTTTGCCCTATTTGAGAACGTATCAGAAGTACTGGTGAAAATGGGCGATAAAGTAGTTGAAATCATCAACGAACCAAGCTATGAAGAGCGGGCGAAACTGATTAAGGAGGTGGATGATATGGAACACGTGAACGATGATTTAACCCACTCCATTTTTACGGAATTAGGTAAAAACTTTATTACGCCCTTCGACCGGGAAGATATCCACTACCTGGCTACATCGCTCGACGATATTGCCGACTATATTTATGCTTCCGCCAAGAANNCTGGATGATATTGCAGATTATATATATGCATCCGTTAAAAAAATAAACTTTTACCATGTAAATCCCGATGATCCGGGCATTCGTAAAATGGGTGAGCTGATTCAGGAAGGAACTGTTCAGGTACACAAAGCCGTTACCGAGCTGCGCAATATGAAAAACATGCGTCAGATTACCGATGCCCTCGTGGCCATCAACAGCATCGAAAATCAGGCAGATGATATATTCGATATGAGTATTGAACGCCTGTTTGCTACTGAGCCCGACGCCAAAGAAGTGATTAAGAAAAGAGAAATATACCAGGTGATGGAAATTGTAACCGATAAGTGTGAAGATGCTTCCAATGTGATTGAGAGCATCATCATCAAGTATGCGTAACCGTTATGAATTCTTCACCTAGCATAAACTGCTGACATGTCTACTCTGCTCCTTGTTATCATATTCCTCGCACTCGTGTTTGATTATATCAACGGGTTTCATGATGCAGCCAACTCTATTGCCACCGTAGTATCTACTAAGGTACTCACTCCTTTTCAGGCGGTTGCATGGGCAGCCTTTTTTAACTTTGTTGCCTTTTTTATATTTAAAGACCATGCCGTTGCCAACACCATCGCCAAAACAGTAAAATCTGAATTCATTACCCTGCCGGTGATATTTTCCGGACTGATTGCGGCTATTGCGTGGAACCTGCTCACGTGGTGGTATGGCATTCCTTCCTCCTCTTCACACACCCTGATTGGCGGGTTTGCCGGCGCAGCCATTGCGCATGCCATCGACAAGAAAGGATTCATCGGTATATCTCAAATAATTGAGGATAAAAAAGTATTGCAGATCATCCTGTTCATCTTCTTAGCCCCCCTCATAGGGATGCTGGTATCCATGTTCCTCACCTTGGTCATCATCAACCGGCGATTTTGGTTAAAAACAGCCATCATTGTAGTGGCAACCGCAGGGGTATGGATGGTGTTCAATTACCTCCAGCAAGGAAAGATTAAGGAAAACCTGGCCAAGTTTTATCAGATTGAGAAGCTGAAAAAGGATCCTTCCCGTGCAACCTTGTACCAAACAGCCCTCGCGCGGTACGACAGTTCCGTAGTATTGGCAAAAGACTATAATAAAATTGGTGCCGCCGCCATTGCGGAAGAAATAGAATCCAGAGGGTATTTAGTAGGTATGGGAGAGCCTGAAATGATGGATGTGATGAATACCACTTTCCGGTTGGAAGGATTGAAGAGAAAGGCCGATCAAAAACCGGAGTTTAAACCGCAGGCAGACAGCATGTTTGCACTGGTAGATAAAACCACACACCTTTATGCTCAGTTCGGGATAATGGATAATACCCAACTAGCCGACAGCATCAGCAATATCATGGGATTACATGCTGCTGATTATCGTCAACTGCTCGCAGCCATCAATGGCATAAGCTTACGGAAAGACATTGAAAAACAAATCGCCCGTGCCGATAACAGTTACTTACGGTATGGCATAGCTGCTATTGCACTTATATTCATCCTGAGTTTCTTCTATGTAGAAAAAATGCGTAAGCCCAGCGCCCTGCGTACCGGTAGCATGTTCAAGAAACTTCAGTTACTATCGTCTGCCATTTTCAGTATTGGCCATGGAGGTAACGATGCCCAGAAAGTAATGGGAATTATTGCCGCGGCTATGGTGGCGGAAGGTATGTTGGTGGATATCAAGGAGATGCCCAACTGGATTCCGCTGGCGTGTTATTCTGCCATTGCCCTAGGTACTATGAGTGGTGGATGGAAGATCATTAAAACCATGGGTACAAAAATTACCAAGGTAACCCCACTGGAAGGCGTAGCCGCAGAAACCTCCGGAGCCATGACCCTCTTCATGACTGAACAAATGGGTATCCCGGTGTCTACTACCCACACCATTACCGGTTCCATCATTGGAGTAGGCGCCACTAAACGGCTGAGTGCGGTACGATGGGGAGTTACCATCAACCTGGTTTGGGCATGGATACTCACCATCCCTGTGAGCGCGGTGCTGGCTACCATCACCTACTTCATCACTAAATTATTTTTATAACAACCTTCGGTTTACCGTGGTGATGCTTTTATTTTTCAGTTTATTTGCATCATGAAAAAAATACTGGTTACCGGGGGATGCGGGTACATTGGAGTNNGTAGTTTCTATCGACAACAACAGCCGCAGCCACGCTTCCATCCTGCACGGCGTAGAGCGCATCACCGGTAAAAAGGTTAAAAACTACCCGGTGGATCTTTGCAACTTTACCGATACCCAGGCCGTTTTTCAGGAAAACCCACACATCACCGGCATCATTCATTTTGCGGCATATAAAGCGGTGGGGGCNNCCTGCTCTATTTTGATAACAACCTCAATGCACTCATTAATATCCTGCGTTGCGCAGAAGAGTTTCAGGTGCCGCATTTTGTGTTCTCCTCATCCTGTACCGTTTATGGCAATCCTGATCATGTACCTGTTACCGAGGATACACCTATGAAGCCCGCGGAATCGCCCTATGGCTATACCAAACAGATGGGCGAGGAAATCATCCGGCATCTGGTTAAAACATCGCCCCTTCAAACTGTGCTGTTGAGATATTTTAATCCGGTAGGTGCTCACCCTTCTGCCCTGATAGGCGAAATGCCGCTGGGGAAACCGGCCAACCTGGTTCCGGCCATCACTCAAACTGCTGCCGGTATTTTACCGGAAATGAAGGTGTTCGGACAGGATTACCCCACCCGGGATGGCAGCTGCGTAAGAGATTACATCCATGTGTCTGATATTGCACACGCCCATACGCTGGCACTCAACTACCTCATGGAAGGCAGGAACGAAACCAACTGCGATGTCTTCAACCTCGGCAGCGGAAACGGATTTACCGTGCTTGAAGTGATTCATATTTTTGAAAAAGTGAGCAATTCCGCATTAAATTATTCCATCGGGCCGCGCAGGGCGGGAGATGTAATAGCCATTTATGCCAACAACGAAAAGGCCAAAAATGTGTTACACTGGGAGTGCCGATACTCACTGGAAGACATGATGCGCACCGCCTGGGCATGGGAACAGAAGCTGCAAAAAGATTTACCCGGACAGGTAGACCCATTGTTAAACTGATGCACCGTAACTTGCATCTCAGAATGAAATCACACTATGCTTAAAAATATACAGGTTACAGGAAAAAAAGACACCCGCAGCGGTTTTGGAGACGGCATTGTAGAGGCCGCCCGAAAAAATGATCAGATAGTGGCGCTTACCGCCGATTTGGCCGGATCGCTGAAACTGAACGCTTTTATGAAGGAATTTCCCGAAAGGTTCATTCAGTGCGGTATTGCAGAAGCCAATATGATGGGCGTGGCCGCCGGCCTCACCATAGGAGGAAAAATCCCCTATACTACCACCTTTGCAAACTTCTCTACCGGCAGGGTGTACGATCAGATCCGCCAAAGCATCGCCTACAGCAATAAGAATGTAAAGATCTGCGCTTCTCATGCCGGACTCACCCTCGGAGAGGATGGAGCTACCCACCAGATTTTGGAAGATATCGGTTTAATGAAGATGCTTCCGGGCATGACGGTAATTGTTCCGGCTGATTATAATCAAACCAAAGCCGCTACCATGGCTATTGCAGACTTTGAAGGACCGGTATACCTGCGGTTTGGCCGCCCTGTTTGGCCCATCTTTACCGAGGTGGATGATTTTGTAATCGGAAAAGCTCAACAGTTTGAATCGGGTACCGATGTATCCATTTTTGCCTGTGGACACATGGTTTGGAACGCGATTGAAGCCGGAAAAATATTGCAGGAAAAAGGCTACAGTGTAGACTTATTGAATATCCACACCATCAAACCACTTGATAACGATGCGGTTGTGGCCTCTCTTAAAAAAACCGGTTGCGCCGTAACTGCTGAGGAGCACAATGTGATTGGCGGACTAGGCGATAGCATTGCGCAGGCCGCGGCCCGATACCATCCCATACCGGTAGAATTCGTGGGAACACAGGATACGTTTGGAGAAAGCGGCAAGCCCGCTGAACTGCTCGTGAAATACGGACTGGACGTTCAGCACATTGTAGCAGCTGCTGAAAAAGCCATCGCCCGTAAAAAGAGTATGTAATCTATGGCGGTTCATGCTGACGATAAAACCCTTTTGCTGGAGTTTGCCGACCCTGCAACCCGTGAATCGGCTTATACCCGAATTGTAAGAAAATATCAGGAACGTATTTACTGGCACATCCGCCGCATGGTGATACATCAT
>DPFD01000180.1:1105-6151 GCA_003534175.1 Chitinophagaceae bacterium | reverse complement strand
ACGGTTCAGCAGCAGTGTATTATCTGTGAGAAGTAAATGCATAAACTAAATGAATATGTGCAAATTAAGGAAATATGCTAACCCGCCTTTCTAACCCTTTCATAGATTGCACGGAGTTGCTTCAGGTGTTGATCTGCCGTAAAATATTCGTGCACTCTTTGTCGTGCAGCTTCAGCCCGTTGTTGTGCCTCACCGAGATGTTCCATCATCTCTTCCACGGCCTGTACGGCAGTAGCTACCTCATCGAGTTTAAAATACAGTGCCCGGTTTTCACACTGTTCTCTAAATGAAGGAATATCACTCAACACCAACGGAATCTTCATCGCCATGGCTTCCAGCACTCCAATGGAAAAGCCTTCATAAAAAGAAGACATAATCATCGCGTGATAGTTTGGCAGTACCGACTGAATCGGGTGTACCTGTCCTTTCAGGTGTACCGCCACACCTGCTGTTTGTATCTGTTCCTGCAACGTATCTTTCAGATCACCAGCCCCATAAATATCCAGCACCACCGGTTTGCCCCTGAAGTGCTTCATCATCTCTATCAAAAAGGCATGATTTTTCTGATAGCGCAACGCCCCTACCGATACCAACCGAAAGGGAGTGGGTGATGCCGGTGCCGGTTGCGGTTTAAAAGCATCAGTATCTACAAACGTATACAACA
Organism: Chitinophagaceae bacterium; assembly: GCA_003534175.1. GTDB lineage: Bacteria > Bacteroidota > Bacteroidia > Chitinophagales > Chitinophagaceae > Ferruginibacter. The sequence goes on along the minus strand of DPFD01000180.1, from coordinate 5,487 downwards.
CTTCCTGATGTTGCGGCGGTAGCCTGAGGAATTGTAGGTACTCCTCCAGTGCGCCCCGCGAAACCGCCAGCACGGTAGACGGCCTTAAACGAAACGACCATCGGTCTAACCACCGGAAATACCATTTCCTGTAATCAATCAGCTGAGATATATACCCATGCATGGTGGTGATTAACGGAATATTTTTAGGAACTGCCATCCGTGCAATCACCACGGGCCATAATAAATGGGCGTGTACAATATCGGGTTTCAGTGTACGCATCATCTTTCTGAATCGTACAGCAATGAACGGAAAGAACAACAGATGATACAATTTCAACTTCAGGCTGATGTAACGAATGTTGCGCAACTCATCTTTAAAATGATTGACATCAAACAGTGTAACAATGGTATGTTCATAATCTTCCATCCTTTCAGTCACACGCACAATCAGTGTTTCCGCACCTCCTCGGCCCAGATTAAAAATGAAATGAACAATTTCCGGTTTCTTCTTATGCATTGCTATACAAATGAATTATGAGTTGGTGGGTGGTGTGGAGTTACCTGTAAAGAATATTTTTTTCCAATATGTTCTGGTAAAAAACAAGGTGAGGATGAACATCAGAATGTGCGCGCCGGCATGAGCTTTGGCACCCCCTTCCGCGCCGTAATGTTTTATGGCAAAGTAATACAGTGTTAAACTCACGGCCATACTGCACAGAGATAAGGCGAGTAACATTTTCTTTCTCTTATAGTACAATAAAAAGGAATAAAAGAAATAATTCACCGCCCAGAAAAAGAATCCGATACAGAAGTAATAATAATAATCCAGCGCAGCATGGTATTGTTCGTTGATGCCTAAATTATAACAAAGCGGAATGAGAAATATGATGAAGAGTGTTCCGCCTGCCATCAGGCTGGCAAACAACAGGAACTGTTTTTTAATAGAGCGGTAATTGATCTGCCCGGAAGACAGGTTCGCATAAATCTTCGGGAAAAAATATTGCAGCATACCATTGCACAACATCAGCAGTACGGTGGCAAAAATGAAAGCGATACTGTACACGCCTACCGTTGTATTGTTATCGTTGGTAAAGTGCGAAAGAAAAAACTTATCCGAGGCATTTACACTGTATATACTGGCCTGCATGGTAATAACCGGTACGGCATACATCAGTTCATTCACCAAATAATGTTTTCTGATCTTGCCGAATAAATATCCCTGTTGTTTAAAATAGTACAGTGCCCAAAGCGTAGTGAGCCCGAAAGCCACCAGAATACCAGCCACCCGGCCTTCCCAGCGCCAGGCAAACCATACCACCAATATCACCGAAAGGCAAATCTCCATAAGTCCTTTCGACATATTCACACGCATGTACAAGCCTGGATTGTTGTTGCTTCTGGCAAGGTTGAGCAGTTGTTCGTTGCAGAAATTAAAAAAAGTAATCAACGGAATAATCCAGAAGAAAAAATAAGGAAGCCCGAAATTGGTCAGTAGCTGATCTCTGAAAATATACAACAGCAGGGCGGAGAGAAACATCACTGTAACCGGCATCACAAAACCGGTGGTGAAAAAATCCCTGAATTCTGTTTTATTCAGTTTAAAAAAATCGGTGCTGGTTGAATGGATGATGCCCATGGCGAGGAAGGGCATTAAAAAAGTAAGTCCGTTGTTGAACAAACTCAACAGCCCGTTTTCTGCCGGAGTGATGAACTTCGGATTGGTATAAATGAAGATTAATAAAAAAGAGATGCCTTTGGAAAAGAAATTGGTAAACGTATAAATGCCTATAGAGCGAACCACAGGCCGTTTCCCCATTTTTATCAATTTTTCAAATCCCGTCATATACTTCAGTTCTATCCAATGTTTTGTTTCCCAACATATCCCATGGGCAAATTACACCCTGTTGAGGCAACAAAGTAAAAAAACAAAACGGGTTATGATAGTGCCGGAGTGGTTTTTTGTTGCACAATGCGTGCAATACGTTGTACATCTTCCTCTGCAAGGCCCGCGTAGAGCGGTAAACACAGTACCCTGCGGGAAATATCTTCAGAAACCGGACACTTTCCCGCCGACTCTGTTACATACGGTAACATATTGAGAGACGGATAAAAATATCTCCTCGGGAAAATATCTTCCGCTTCCAGTTTGCTTTTTAACTCCAGGGTTTGTGCTTCGTTATCCAAGATGATGGGATAATAGCCATAATTATACTTGAAGTTTTCTTTCGGATAAGAGGGGCGTTTCAATTCCGGCAACAATGCATCATAAAGCTCAGAGATGGCTTTTCTTTCCTCAATGATCTTTGGAACATCGGGTAATACACTCAAACCCATAGCAGCGTGCACTTCGGAGTTTTTGGCGTTGATGCCCGGAAGGTAGTAGTCGTCATAGATATGCCCAAACTGCCTCAGTTTATACAGGGTGTCAAACACTGTATCGTCCTGGGCAATAATGCTTCCGCCTTCTACTGTATGGAATATTTTAGTTGCATGAAAACTGCAGGTACTGATATCACCATAATTCAATAATGATTGACCGTTCAACACCGATCCAAAAGCATGGGCCGCATCGTAAATTACTTTGATGTTGTGTTTAGCAGCAATGGCATTGATGCGCTCCACATCGCACGGGTAGCCGTACACGTGAGTGGCAATGATGGCCTGCGTGCGGGGAGTTATCACCGATTCAATACTCTCGGGTGAAATACACAATGTATGGGCATCGATATCAGCAAAAACAGGGGTGCAGTTCTCCCACACAATTGCATTGAGCGTAGCCACATAAGAAAAAGGAGTGGTAATCACTTCGCCGGTAATATTCAAAGCTTTCAGTGCCATTTGCAGTACAATGGTACCGTTGGAGCATACCAGCAAATTGCGTGCGGGCAGAAAGGTACAGATGTCTTTTTCAAGCTGCTGCAACAGTGGGCCGTTGTTGGTAAGATACACACTGTCCCATATCTGTTGAATATATTTCAGGTAGGTAGACTGATCCGGTAAATACGTTTTTGTTACATTAATTCTTGCCATAAAATCCGCTACATCGGTATTACTTGATTAACTTCATAAGGTACTCTCCATACCCGCTCTTAATCAGGTTTTGGGCCTGAGTTTTCAATTCCTCTTTGGTGATAAAACCCATACGCCAGGCAATTTCTTCGGGGCATCCGATTTTTAAACCCTGTCGTTTTTCAATCACACGAACATATTCACCGGCATCATGGAGCGAATCAAACGTGCCGGTATCCAGCCAGGCGAAACCGCGGTTCAGCACGCCCACTTTCAGTTTTTTGTTTTCGAGGTAATGGCGATTGACATCGGTAATTTCATATTCACCGCGCGGGCTTGGAGCTATTTCAGCGGCAATCTTCACTACACTGTTGTCGTAAAAATATAATCCCGGAACGGCGTAATTGCTTTTGGGCTGAAGTGGCTTTTCCTCTATGCTTAGTGCATTGAAATCTTCATCAAACTCCACCACACCATAACGCTCCGGATCGCTCACCGAATACGCAAAAATGACCGCACCCTCGGGGTTGGCCGATTGCTGCAAGAGCTTACTGAAGCCGCTGCCATAAAATATATTATCTCCCAGCACCAGGGCCACGCTATCAGTTCCAATAAAATCAGCCCCAATCACAAATGCCTGAGCTAATCCGTTGGGGGTGTGCTGTACCGCATACTGAATAGTACAACCCCACTGGCTGCCATCTCCCAGCAGTCGCTGAAAAGATTGCTGATCTTCAGGTGTAGTGATAATGAGTATTTCCCGGATACCCGCCAGCATGAGTGTGCTGAGCGGATAGTAAATCATGGGCTTATCATAAATCGGCATCAATTGCTTGCTGATGCCTTTTGTAATAGGATACAACCTGGTACCCGAACCCCCTGCGAGGATAATGCCTTTCATATTATCGCTTATGATATTGTTGTTCGTATTAATGCTGATAGCTGCCACTGGTTACATCTTTCAGCCATTCTTCATTTTTCAGATACCAATCGATGGTTCGGGAAATGCCTTCCTCAAACTGAAGCGAAGGTTCCCAACCCAGTTCACGGCTGAGTTTAGTTGCGTCTATGGCATACCGTAAGTCGTGCCCCGCACGGTCTTTTACAAAAGTGATGAGCTTTTCATTGGTACCCGGAGGGCGTCCTAACTTTTCGTCCATCTGCCTGCACAACTCCTTCACCAGATCAATATTGGTCCATTCATTATGACCGCCAATATTGTATGTTTCGCCGGTTTTACCCGTATGGAAAATTACATCAATCGCCCGCACATGATCTTCCACAAACAGCCAGTCTCGCACATTTTCACCTTTGCCGTAAATAGGCAGGGGTTTTTCACTCAGGATGTTCAATATGCAGAGGGGGATGAGTTTTTCAGGGAAATGGTTCGG
>DPFD01000180.1:0-1092 GCA_003534175.1 Chitinophagaceae bacterium | reverse complement strand
GAGGCCATAGGTGTGATAGTAGGCCCGCACAAAATGATCGGATGAAGCCTTGGATGCGGAATACGGACTGCGCGGATCGTAAGCCGTTGTTTCAGTAAAGAAACCTTCACTGCCCAGAGAACCATATACTTCATCGGTACTAATGTGATAAAACAGTTTATCATTGAAGTGGTTGTTCCAGTATTCACGTGCAGCCTGTAGCAGGCAAACCGTGCCGATGACGTTGGTGTGCACAAAGGCCAGGGGATCAGTGATGGACCGATCCACATGACTTTCAGCAGCGCAATGAATCACCGAAGTGAAGCCGTGGGTTTGAAACAATGCGCGCAACATTTCAAGGTCGGTAATATCTCCTTTCACAAACTCATAATTGGGCGCATCCTCAATGTCTTTGAGGTTTTCGAGGTTTCCCGCATACGTGAGCTTATCGAGGTTTACAATTTTATAATCCGGGTATTTGGTTACAAACAACCGCACCAGGTGTGAACCTATGAAACCGGCACCACCGGTAATTAATATAACTTTCTGCATATCGTTTTCTTGGAAAACTGTAATTATAACCCTGCAAAGAAAAGCTTTTTCGGTCAGCCTGCCGCATGCGGTTTGGCCTTAAAAACGGCACCGTAGGCCGATACCGTTTCAGCCACATCAAATGAGCGGGCCCGGTCGGTAGCCAGGCGGGCATATCGGGTGCGCAGGGCTTCATCCTCATACATTTTCCTCATTCCCGCGGCCAGTTGAGCGGCATCCTGCGGATCGGTAAGAATGCCAAATTCAGCGCATTCAATGCCGTCCTTTACCTGATATTGAGGATCGGTTTGGGGGGCGAGGATTTCGCGCGGACCACTTTTGCAATCGGTTGAAACCACCGGTTTGCCGCAGGCCAGGCCTTCAAGCAGCACGTTCGGAAACCCTTCTACGTAAGAGCTCAGCACCATACAATCGGCCCGGGCAATATATTGATACGGATTAGACGCAATGCCCGTCAGCACCACACGTTCCTGCAACCCGTACCGCTGAATACACTCCTTTACCTGTGATTCGAGGGCGCCGCCACCAACGATGACTAATTTTACGGGCAGGTCTTTTAAC
>DPFD01000085.1:13305-15280 GCA_003534175.1 Chitinophagaceae bacterium | reverse complement strand
CCCATGCGGGCATTGGTACGCTGCCCATTCTGTATTTTGGAACAGAAGCCCAAAAGCAGAAGTATATCCCTAAACTCGCCAGTGGTGAGTGGAAAGGCAGTTACGGACTAACGGAACCGAATAGTGGCAGTGATGCACTGAGTGCCAAAACCACGGCGGTGTTATCAGCCGATGGAAAGCATTATATTTTAAACGGACAAAAATGCTGGATTACCAATGGTGGATTTGCCGATGTATTTACCGTGTTTGCGAAAGTGGATGGTGATAAGTTCACCGCATTTATTGTAGAACGCGGTATGGAAGGATTTACTCAGGGTCCGGAAGAACATAAAATGGGCATCAAAGGATCTTCTACGGTGCAATTGTATTTTCAGGATTGTAAGGTGCCTGTAGAAAATGTGTTGGGTGAAATTGGCCGCGGACACATCATTGCGTTCAATATTTTAAATATCGGCCGCCTGAAATTGGCTGCAGCCACACTGGGTGGTGCCAAATCGGCCATGAATGAAATTGTTCAATACGCCAACACGCGCGAACAGTTTAAAAAACCGATTGCCTCGTTTGGTGCCATGCAACATAAGCTGGCGCAGATGGCAACGCGTATATGGGTTTCGGAGAGTGCGTTGTACCGTACAGCCAAATGGATTGATGATAAGGAACATGCATTATTGCAGGAAGGAAAACATTTTAATGAGGCGTTGCTTGGGGGTGCGGAGGAATATGCCATTGAATGTGCCATGCTGAAAGTGGATGGCAGTGAGATGCTCGATTTTGTGGTAGATGAAGGCGTACAGATACACGGAGGTAACGGATTCAGTGATGAATATGGAATAAGCCGCGCTTACCGCGACAGCCGCATCAATCGTATTTACGAGGGCACGAATGAAATTAACCGTTTGCTTACGGTAGATATGATGCTGAAACGCGCCATGAAGGGAAAGCTAGATTTAATGACACCGGCCATGGCGGTGAGTAAGGAGCTGATGAGCATTCCGGATTTTGGAAATGAAGATGAAGGTGCCTTTGCGGCAGAGAAGAAAGCCATCCTGCAGATGAAGAAAGCCATCCTGATGACTGCCGGTGCAGCCGTGCAGAAGTTGATGATGCAGCTGGAAAGCGAACAGGAAATACTGATGAACATTGCAGACATGGCCATTCAAACCTACCATGCGGAGAGTGCATTATTGCGACTGATGAAGCTAGCCGATAGAAAAGGAGTGGATGCAGTATCACTGGAAGCCGATATGGTTCGTTGCTATCTGAATGATGCGGTTGATATTGTAAACAAAAGAGGTAAAGAAGCGATCAACGCATTTGCAGAAGGTGATGAACAGCGCATGATGTTGTTAGGATTAAAGCGCTTTACTAAAATGGCACCGTTCAACAGCAAGCAGGCGCGCAGGAATATTGCAGCCAAACTGATTGAAGCCAATAGGTATTGCTTTTAATCACTGATGAATGATGAAAACATTGAGCTGTACCCGGTGGGTGCAGCTTTTTTTTATGGCTGCGGCGTATGGTCTACCCAAATGAGTGCGGTGGTATCGTAACCCAGATTGGCGGCGGTTTCCAGATAGTTGTTGCGTACGTTCTCCGGCAGCGTAGTGGTGCGCGCGAGTATCCACAGGTATTTTAGGTTGTTGCCTGCTACCAGCGCATATTGGTAATCATCATCTAAAGCAATGATGTTGTAACTGCCGTAAAACGGTCCGAAAAATGAAACCTTCAGGCGGCCCACACTTTTATCGCCTACAAATTTGGCTTTGCCCACAGCTTCTTTGCGCTTTTTCTTTTTAACGTCGTATCCGCTGTTGACTACGCGGATGGTGCCGTTTTTATTTAGGGTATACACCGCCGTTACCTGCATCAGATTTTTTTCGAAGGAATGGTTGAGTCGCGCTATTTCGTACCATGAGCCGAGGTAGCGGTTTACCTGAAAATTGGTGACCGGTTTTGCACCTTTGGGAATGCCGGT
>DPFD01000085.1:3160-13251 GCA_003534175.1 Chitinophagaceae bacterium | reverse complement strand
TACAAGTTAGCCCCAAAAACTGAAAAGGAAAAGAAGATGAAGCACAGATGCCGGTGAAGGGCTGCCGGACAGTAATGAAAAGCCCGGTGAGGCTCTGTGTACGGGCAGGGACCGGACTTGTAATGGATGGCCGGAACCACTGCCGGGTTTGGTATCTGAAGTTGACAGCCCCTGAGTGATGCGGAAGTGCAATCCGGCCTGTTCTGCTGCTTTTCAATTTTTGTTCACAATGATGCCAACGGGAGGCACCCGGTATTGAAGTATCTTCGGCGGACAGAAAGCAGATGATATGAAAGTATGTTTAACCTGGTTTGCGGTGATTTGGATGATGGCCGTACAGGCGCAGGAGGGAGCGCCCACGTTACGGATTGCGTCTCCGGCGAAAACGCCTGCAATGGTGAGCACTCCAAAGCAGTTTATTACCGGAGTAACGTGTAAAGAGTGTGCCGTAACCATCAACGACGAGCCGGTGAAAGTGTACAAAACCGGCACCTTTGCGCGCGAGTTGAAACTGACGCCGGGCACCAGCACTTTCCGGATTAAAGTCACTGCCGGAAAAAAATCAGTGGAGCGCAGTGTTACATTCGAGTATTCGGTACCGTTACCACCCCAGCCGGTTGACAAGCCGGGCATTGCCTCGTTGCAGGTGTTTCCTGAGGGCAACCTGATTTTGCAGCCCGGAGATCCGGTGTATCTGGAAGTGAAGGCTTATCCGGGTTCAATAGTGATGGTAGATGGTACGTTATTGTATGAGTTGCCCACAGGCGCCGGGGCCTCTGTTCCGGGAATTTATAAAGGAGTGTATGTGGTGAGTGAAAATGATTCGATACCTCGTAAACTAACGGTAACGCTTACCACAAAGAACGGTGAAGTGTACACGAAAACTACTCCTCATACCATTGCCACTATGTCTTATTACGGTTCAGACGCTTTGAGAACCACTACCCGGCTGGCCCACCTGAAGTATGGCTGGGGCGAAGATCGCCTGGGCGGAGCTAAAATCGGGTATGTAGACAGCCTCATACCAATGAAGATACTAGGCAAGGCGGGCCGTGATTATAAGGTGCAGTTATCGCCCACGCGCAGCGCTTACATTGAGTCGGATTATGTGGAGTTGCTGCCCCGCGGTTATACATTGCCACCGGTACTCACCACTAAAATGACCATCAGCGGCGATAGTACACATGATTATTTGAAAATGGCGTTACAACGGCGGTTGCCGTATGAATCGCGTCAACTCGTTGCACCGGCAGCCATTGAAATTGATTTGTATGGTGCGGTGAACAACACCAACTGGATTACGCAGCTTGCTTCTGCCAAAGAAGTTGAGCGGGTGGAGTACGCGCAACCTGCGGATGAAGTGTTTCGGATAACCATTTACCTGAAACATGCGCAGCACTGGGGTTATTCGGTGTATTACGAAGGAAACACGCTGGTAGTAAAAGTGAAGCAGCAGCCTGCCAGTTTATACCTGAAAGATTTGGTAATAGCGGTGGATGCCGGCCATGGAGGTTCGAACACGGGGGCGCAGGGTTTAACGGGTGTGATTGAAAAAAATGTGGTGTTGGATATTTCGCTGAAGTTGAAAGCCGCTTTGGAGCGGGAAGGTGCTAAGGTAATTATGACACGTACACGGGAGCAATTTGTAGAGAACCGGCAACGAATATTATTTTATCGCGACAGTACACCCGACATCTTGTTGAGTATACATTTAAACTCGGCGGTAGACCCCATCAATGCCGGGGGTACGATGATGTTTTACCGGTATCCGGGTTTCAGGATGCTGAATGAGGTGTTGTACCGCCGTATGCAGGAGCTGGGTTTGCGGCCCGGAGGTATTACGGGTTCTTTTAATTTCATGCTGAATAGTCCGACCGAATATCCCAACGCGCTGGTAGAGGCGCTGTTTTTGAGCAATCTGGAAGAAGAGGCGCTGGTGGTGGACGAGGAGTTCCGGATACGGATGGCGGAGCAACTGGTAGCCGGGTTGAAGGATTATCTGGAACAATGCAGGGCGCAGCAGCCATAGAAACTTCATGGTATCGGAAGAATATTCATTAATTTTGCCTATTGTGAATACAACGATTGAACCTCCGGTTTTAACCCCGAAAGATTTTGCTACCGACCAGGAAGTACGCTGGTGTCCGGGATGTGGTGATTATTCCATTTTAGCACAGGTACAGAAAGTGATGCCTACGCTGGGCATTGCGCGTGAAAACATTGTGATTGTATCCGGCATTGGTTGCAGCAGCCGTTTTCCTTATTATATGAACACCTATGGTATGCACAGCATCCATGGAAGAGCTACGGCCATTGCGAGTGGATTAAAAGCTACGCGTCCGGAGTTGAGTGTGTGGATTGTTACGGGAGATGGTGACGGACTCAGTATTGGTGGTAACCACACCATACATTTACTGCGCCGCAATTTTGATGTGAATTTGTTGTTGTTCAACAATCAGATTTATGGCTTAACCAAGGGACAATATTCTCCCACCTCTGAGGAACATAAAGTAACCAAGAGTACGCCTTTTGGAAGTGTGGATCATCCGTTCAATCCGCTGGCGCTGGCCATGGGCGCGGATGCCAGTTTCATTGCCCGTTCGATGGATCGGGATCCTAAACACCTGCAGCAAATGCTGATTCGCAGTCATGCCCATAAAGGTTCTTCTTTCCTGGAGATTTATCAGAACTGCAATATTTTCAACGACGGCGCTTTTGAAATATTCACGGAGAAAACCACGAAGCCACTGGAAACCATTTTCCTAGAGCAGGGCAAACCATTGTTGTTTGCCAATAATGAAAAAGGTATTCGGTTAGATGGTTTGAAGCCGGTGGTGGTAAACATGAGTGAATACAGTGCGGATGATTTGTGGGTACACGATGAGCGTGATTTTTACAAGGCCCAGATATTGATTCGCATGTTTGATCATCCGGATACTGCCAACCACATGCCGCGGCCGTTTGGTGTATTTTATGAAACGGAGCGTGCCTGTTATGAAGATGTGATGCAACTGCAGATTGATGAAATCGTTGCCACGAAAGGCAAAGGTGATTTGAATGCATTACTTCGCGGAAGGGAAACGTGGGAGATTGAATAGTTCTATTCAGTTTTTATCTATTCACGGAACAGTGAATTATTGAATCAATCCTTTTTTCAATAAGAGTTCAGCAATCTGAATAGCATTGGTGGCAGCGCCTTTGCGGAGGTTATCGCTTACAATCCAGCAGTTGAAGGTGTTGGGGCGGGTGTCATCGAGGCGTATGCGGCCTACGAAAGTTTCATCCTTATCTTTACTATATAACGGCATAGGGTAAACGCAATTATCTGTATCGTCCTGAACAACAATTCCCGGGGCATTGCTGAGCAGTTGCCGAACTGATTGCAGGGTAAAAGGAGATGCGCATTCAATGTTAACGCTTTCGCTGTGTCCTCCCATCGTTGGAATGCGTACACACGTAGCTGTTACTTTAATAGAATCATCCTGCATAATTTTGCACGTTTCCTTCATCATTTTCATTTCTTCTTTTGTATAGCCGTTTTCAAGAAACGAATCAATCTGAGGGATGGCGTTCAGGTCAATCGGGTATTTATACGCCATTTCACCGGCGAGGTTGTGGCGTTCGTTCATTAACTGTTGCACAGCCTTCACTCCGGTGCCGGTTACACTTTGGTAGGTGCTCACCACTACGCGGCGTATTTGAAAGGCATCGTGGATGGGTTTCAGCACCAGCACCATTTGAATGGTAGAGCAGTTGGGGTTGGCGATAATTTTATCCTCAGCCGTGAGTACGTGTCCGTTTACTTCAGGCACCACCAGTTTTTTTTCGGGGTCCATCCTCCACGCGCTTGAATTGTCGATGACGGTAATACCGGCGGCTGCAAATGCGGGAGCCCATTGTAATGAAGTGCTGCCTCCTGCAGAAAACAGTGCCAGTGCGGGTTTTGCGTCAATAGCCTGTTGCGGCGTGCAGATGGTGATTTCCTCACTTTTATAATAAAGGGTTTTACCTGCGGAGCGTTCAGAAGCTACAGGAATTAAAGTACTCACCGGAAAATTTCTTTCGATGAGTAATTCAATCATTTTGGTACCTACCAGTCCGGTAGCTCCTACAACGGCAACTTTCATGTGTGAGATGTATTGAAGGTGCAAAAATACACCCTATGGGTACTTCTTGCGCATTTCGGTTTTCAGCGCGTTGAAATATTTAGTTTTAATGCCTTAAATCCTACTGTATGAAACTGTGTATCATCCTGCTGCTGGCAGCGCAATCGGCGTATGCCCAGTTTACAGAAAATTTTAATGACGGTGACTTACTGAATGGTCCGGTTTGGAATCAGGTGCCCGGTGCCTTTATCATCAATGCGCAGGGAGAGCTGCAAAGTGCGTGGCAGCAGCCGCATCAAACGTTTCAGATAACCACACCATCCACACAGGTTAGTGGTGCGTGGCATTTCAGTGTGCGGTTGAATTTATCCACCTCAGGTACAAATTATGCAGATGTGTATCTTATGTCATCCGATGATGCGCTCACCTCGTCTGGCAATACCGGTTATTTCATGCGAATTGGTGGAACACCGGATGAGATTAGTTTATTCAGAAAAGATGCGGATCGTGAGGTTTGTGTTGTAGATGGTACCAATGGAACGGTGCAGGCGAACAGGCGGTATGATATTCAGGTGATACGGGATCAGCTGCATCAGTGGACCATTATCTATTACGTTGACGGGAGATTGGGAGAGGTATATCAGGGCATCATGGATGGCACCTATACCACGGCGCAGTATTTTGGAATTTCGGTTACACAATCCACCGCGTCTTTTTTTGAGAAGCATTATTTTGATGACATGTATGTAGGGCCTCATATACCGGACACCACACCTCCTGCCATTCGCAATGTACAGGCGACTGACTCAGTAACGGCGAAGGTTGAATTTGATGAAGCGGTACGCTGGAACGGATATCTTCCTTCCTTTTTTTATCTGGGTGCGGGGGTAGGATTTCCGCAACAGGTGGATTGTAACGGCAATGTGTGTGTACTTCGTTTTCAAACGGCGTTACCGGAGAGAACGCCTATTAGTATTCAGGTGGAGGATGTGATGGATGTATGGGGGAATGTTGCGGCACAGTTAACCGATACAATATATTATGTGCGTCCCCAATGGGGTGATGTGATATTGCATGAAATATTTGCAGATCCTGAACCGCCCCAGCAGATGCCTTTGGTGGAGTGGGTGGAAATCAGAAACGTTTCTCCATACCCCGTGCAACTTGGCGGCTGGCGTATATGCAAGGGAGCGGGAGGGTGTTCAGGCGCTTTTCCTGAATATGTGTTGCTGCCCGACAGTGTACTGATACTCACTTCTTCCAATGGATATGCTCCACTCTTCGTGTATGGATCTACGTTATCTGTTCCTGCCTTTCCGTCGCTGAACAATGCTGCGGATGTATTATATTTAACCAGTGCTGACGACAAACTAATTCATTCTGTTGCTTATAATGATACTTGGTATGATAACCCATTAAAAAAAGTGGGGGGATGGAGTTTGGAAATGAAAGATGTGCATCACCCTTGTGTGGGTGAGGGCAACTGGATTTCGAGTGTGGACGGACGGGGAGCCACCCCGGGGCAGTATAATTCAGTGGCAGCAGCAATACAGCCGGATGTCCGGTTTCAGTTAGAGAGAAGTTATGCGTTAGATTCCATGCATGTGCAGTTGTTTTTTTCAGCTCCGCTGGATGTACATGGTATCAACCAATTGCAGCAACAGATTCAGTTGCCCGGAATAACAATTGACAGTATTGTGTTGTTGGAGCCGATGCTGAAAACAGTCCAACTTCGGTTGGGCACGCCCCTGCTACCGGAAACCCTATATACGCTAACGGTAAGGAATGTGCGCAGTTGCTCCGGGGAGGTGATTCAATCGGTGGATATTCCACTGGCATTGGGATACAGTCCGATGCCCGGCGATGTAATTGTGCATGAGGTGTTGTTCAACCCCACCCCTGCGGGCACTGATTTTGTGGAGATATACAACAGGAGCCACCGGGCGGTGGATTTAAAGTATCTGTACATTGCGCATGAGTCAACCACGGGCAACACCGCTCAAATTACGCAGGTACATCCGAATGGATTTACGATGTTTCCGGGTGGACTGATTGCGCTTTCAAACGATGGCCGTGTTGTACAATCAGAGTATTATTGTAAATATCCGGAACGGTTGTTAGATGTAGTTCAGCTGCCTTCGTACAATGATGATAAAGGGACCGTTATCTTACTGAATCATGCCGGTGAAGAAGTGGATCGGGTAGGGTATCAGTCTGACTGGCATTTTCCCTTACTCACGCAGGCAGAAGGGGTTTCGCTGGAAAGAATACACCGGGAGGGATCCGGCAATCGCAGGGAAGTTTGGCACAGTGCTTCCCGGGATGTGGGATATGCCACGCCGGGATATGAAAACAGTCAGCAAATAACAAATACCACCCCACAGGCAAACTATATCTTTTCAGTTGAAACGATATCTCCGAACAATGATGGCCGGGATGATTTTTTAACCATACAATATACGTTTGCGGAAGCAGGATACATGAGTAATGTAATTATCTTTGATATACATGGAAGAGCGGTTCGGTATTTGCATAAAAACATTCTGAATGGCACATCAGGTACATGGAGGTGGGATGGATTGGGAGAGCGGATGCAGGTGTTGCCAACCGGAAGGTATATTGTTTACATTGAGGCCTTTGATACCGGCGGCAAGCTCGAAAAATTTAAAAAAGTAATCAACATCTTTAACCAATAAATACAGTATGAAAAAAGCAGTGATACCCGCATTGATGTGTTTAGCCTTCGGGTTAACCGCAAAATCTCAAAATAATATGAGCAAAAAACAAGTGTATTGGCCCGACGTGAAGCCACCGGTGGCAGAGCAAAAGCAACATCTGCATAAAGCGCATGGCGATGTACGTATTGATCCTTATTACTGGATGAATGATTTTTTTAAGAAAGGTCCTGACAGTACCAAAGTAGTTGAATACCTGCAGGCGGAGAATAATTATTACAGTGCCATGATGGCGGATACAGAAAAGTTCCAGGAGGTACTGTATACCGAAATGCGTTCGCGTATCAAGGAGCAGGATGAAAGTGTTCCGTATTTAAAGAACGGATATTATTACTATACGCGTCAGGTAGAAGGAAAAGATTATTATCTGTTTTGCCGGAAGAAAGGAAGTTTGGAGGCGAAAGAGGAAGTATTACTGGATGTAAATAAAATGGCAGAAGGGCATAATTATTTTTCTGTCAGTGGCATTAGTGTTAGTCCGGATAACAAGTGGATTGCCTACGGGGTGGATAAAGTATCTCGTCGTCAGTATCAGATATTCATCAAAAACATTGACACCGAAATGATATTGGAGGATGTAATCACCAATACAGAAGGCGATCCTACTTGGGCGAACGACAATCAAACCATTTTTTATACTGCCAAGCATCCGGTAACCTTATTGAGTGAGCGCATTATGCGGCATAAACTGGGAACCAATGAAAAAGAAGATGTGGAGGTGTACAAGGAAACCGATCCGGCCAACTACATTGGAATCGGGAAGAGCAAGTCGGACAAATATTTATTTATCTACTCACAGCAAACACTGTCAACTGAAATGAGATACCTGGATGCCAACACACCGGATCAACCGTTTAAGATTTTCCAGCCGCGCATGAAGGAGGTGTTGTATAGTGTAGATCATGCAGGAGATTTATTTTACATCAGAACCAATCTGGATGCCAAGAATTTCCGAATCATGACTGCCACAGAGGATAAAACACAGGCGAAAGACTGGAAAGAATTTGTGATGCATTATCCGGATGTATTTATTGGGGGGATGCAGGTGTTTAAAGATTTCATGGCCATCAGTGAGCGCAAGGATGGATTAACCAGGATACACATCATTCGTTTCGAGAATAACATTGGTCATTATTTATCTTTTGATGAACCGGCTTATCTGGCCAGTTTGGCATACAACCCGGGGTATGATACGGATGTGTTGAGATTCAATTATACATCGCTCACTACGCCAGCATCGGTGTATGATTACAACATGAACAACAAGACCAAGGTGTTATTAAAGCAACAGGTGGTGGTGGGAGATTTTGATCCGAACCGGTATGTAACGGAGCGAATATTTGCTACGGCTACTGATGGAACTAAAATTCCGATCTCTGTGGTATATCGTAAAGGGTTTAAAAAAGACGGAACCCGGCCACTGTTATTGTACGGGTATGGATCATACGGGGCAAATATGGATGCAACATTTTCGAGTGTGCGTTTGAGTTTGCTGGATCGTGGATTTGCATTTGCGATTGCGCATATCCGTGGCGGACAGGAGATGGGTCGTTATTGGTATGAGGACGGAAAAATGATGAAGAAGAAAAATACGTTTACAGATTTTATTGATTGTGCAAAATATCTGGTACAGGAAAAATACACTACGCCTGAACATTTATATGCGATGGGAGGCAGTGCGGGTGGCTTATTGATGGGTGCCGTGGTGAATATGGCGCCTGAAATGTTTAATGGTATAGTGGCTCAGGTACCATTTGTGGATGTGGTTACCACCATGAGTGATCCTACCATACCGTTAACTACCAATGAGTATGATGAGTGGGGAAATCCGGAGAACAAAGAACATTACTTTTATATGAAGTCGTATTCACCCTATGATAATATTGAAAAGAAATCGTATCCTCACATGTTGATTACAACGGGTTTGCATGACAGTCAGGTTCAGTATTTCGAGCCGGCCAAGTGGGTGGCGCGGTTGAGGGCTTACAAGACTGACAATAACAAGATTTTGTTTCATACGGATTTGGAAGCGGGGCATGGCGGTGCATCCGGCAGATTCAAATCGTTAAAAGACCGCGCGCGCGAGTACGCGTTTATATTAAAGCTGGAAGGAATTACGCAATAGCAGATGCTGTTACTATGTATGAAAATGCCCGGTATTATCCGGGCATTTTCTATAGAGGTTGAATCTTAGAAATCGGGATCGGGCATTTTTTCAAGATGTTTTCGTACGAGGTAGTATCCCGTGATAGCGAAGCCGATAGCTACGAGCATAATGCTCACGATGTTGTTGGGTCCGAAAATGGCCACGCCAAAAATTACGCCGATAAACTCAAATGCAATCCACAGCACGATGGTGAGAATTTTCCATTTCAGTGGGGGCACTCCTTTTTGTTGAGCGAGTTGCCCGATATTTCGGGTAAGAAAAAACAATGCAATAATTTCGAGCATGGTATACCGTTATACCAGATCAATATCAAAGTTTACCAACTGAACAAATTCACCGATTCTTTCATCCAGATCCTCTTTGGTGATCTCGCGTAAGCGATCGGGACCGAACTTTTCAACGCAGAAACTAGCCAGTGCACTACCTACGATGATGGCTGTTTTCATGTTTTCGAAACTGATATCTTTTGTTTTGGCGAGATGACCGATAAATCCGCCGGCAAACGTATCTCCGGCACCGGTAGGGTCGAATACATCCTCGAGAGGTAAGGCCGGGGCGAAGAAAACATGGTTTTTATGAAACAGGAGTGCACCGTGTTCCCCTTTTTTAATCACCAGGAACTTGGGGCCCATGTTCAGGATTTTGCGGCTGGCCTTTACGAGTGATACTTCACCACTGAGTTGGCGGGCCTCTCCGTCGTTGATGAGCAGTACATCCACCTCTTTCAGTACTGTTTTAAGATCGTCCATGGCGGTATCCATCCAGAAATTCATCGTATCCATGGCTATGAGTTTCGGGCGTGTTTTCAGTTGACGGATTACGCTCAGTTGCAGGGACGGCATGAGGTTACCCAGCATCAGGAATTCGGCGCCCTGGTATGATTCCGGTACGATGGGGTTAAAATCGGCCAGTACATTCAGGTCGGTAATGAGGGTATCCCTGGCGTTCATATCGATATGATACTTACCGCTCCAGAAAAATGACTTTTTATCTTTAATAATTTCCACGCCGTCCATCATTACACCGCGGGCTTTCAGTGCGTTCATTTCCTCTTCAGGGAAATCGTATCCAACGATAGAGATT
>DPFD01000085.1:742-3152 GCA_003534175.1 Chitinophagaceae bacterium | reverse complement strand
ACGAAATTACTCGCAGCATAAGCTACATACGTTGCAGATCCGCCGATGATTTTATCAACCTTTTCAAATGGCGTTTCAATAGCGTCGAATGCCATGGTACCTACGGTGATGAGTGACATAGAGGGGCGTTATTATTTTAAAAGATGAAATTAAAAAATCATGCAAAAGTACCTGATAAATTTTGTTTTTGCACGTAAAGCGGAAATTGTATTTAATTTCGGACTATGTTGATACGAATACATCCGGAAAATCCGCAACCCAGGTTGATTCAGCAGGTAGTGGATTGTTTGAAGCGGGGTGGGATTATCATTTATCCAACCGACACCATATATGGGTTGGGGTGTGACATTTTCCAGCCGAAGGCGGTGGAGCAGATTTGCAGGATAAAGGGGATAGATCCATCAAAGGCGCAACTGTCGTTCATTTGCCGGGATCTCAGTCATTTGAGTGATTACACAAAAAGTATAGGAACGCCACTTTACCGGGTGTTGAAGAGTCATTTACCGGGCCCGTACACATTTATATTACCGGCCAGTAAGCAGGTGCCCAAAATACTGCACACCAAAAAATCGACTGTGGGGTTGAGGGTTCCTGACAATGCTATTTGTCGTGCCATTTTAGACAGTTTAGGAAATCCGTTATTAAGTGCGTCTTTACCGGGTGAAATGGTGGAGGATTATACAGATCCGGAGGTGATGTATGAGAATTTTGGAAATCGGGTAGATTTTGTAATCGATGGGGGTGCCGGGGGCATGGTACCTTCTACGGTAATAGACTGTACCACCGATGAATGGAGCGTTCTGCGGGAAGGCGCGGGTGCATTTGACTTAAATGCTTAATGGTAGCGGAATACCGCTATATTTTGAAGCTTTTTCTGTGATATTTTGAAAGTCCGTATTCCGCAATAGCACTGCGATGCAACAAAGTGCCGTAACCTTTATTTTTTTCCCATCCGTACATATTAAACTCATGATGTAGGTGTTTCATGTATTCGTCTCGGTGGGTTTTAGCCAGGATACTGGCGGCTGCAATGGAGGCATAAGTGCCATCTCCTTTTACAAAACAGTGGTGTTGAATATTGGGGAAAGGGTTAAAACGGTTTCCATCAATCAGTAGCAGGTTAGGCGTGGGGGTTAGTTGTTCGATGGCGAGGTGCATAGCCTTAAAGGAAGCGCGGAGGATATTTATCTTGTCTATCTCATCATTGTCAACCATGGCAACCGCCCAGCTCAGTGCTTCTTTTTCAATGACGTTGCGCAATAAATTTCTATGTACAGCAGTAACTTT
Source organism: Chitinophagaceae bacterium (assembly GCA_003534175.1). Lineage (GTDB taxonomy): Bacteria > Bacteroidota > Bacteroidia > Chitinophagales > Chitinophagaceae > Ferruginibacter. Next base: position 1,865 of record DPFD01000085.1, on the reverse strand, counting down.
TTTACTATCGTTGAGTAGGGGGTGGTAAAAATCTTTCGGTAAAATAACCGCAGCGGCGAAAACGGGTCCGGCGTAGCAACCTCTTCCGGCTTCATCAACACCGGCTTCCAGACAGGAGCTATTATAAAAAGACAGGAGCATGGTGCAAAAATATTCACTTGTGCGGGTTGAAGCGCAATTTCCATTTGATATTACGAATAAGGGTACTAGATAGGGCGGGGTATTTTTTAAAAGATGAAAAACCATCAGATTGCGATGATACAATAGATTGGTATGATCACATTCGTTGAGGTTTACATTCATTTTGTGTGGACTACAAGAAATGAGGAGCGTTATTTAGCGTCGCCGTTATTCAGGCATAAGGTTCAGGAGCACATAAGGCAAAATGCGAAGGATAAGGGATTGATTGTAGAAGCGGTTTCAGTTCAGCCCAATCATTGTCATTGTTTGATAGCGTTTAAAACCAATCAAACCATTGAGAAGTTGATGCAACTGATAAAAGGAGAATCATCTTTTTGGATAAATGAACAGAAGAGGTTGCCGGTAAAATTTGAGTGGGAGAACACCTATTATGCGGTGTCGGTAGGGCAGCAGAAGGCGATGCGGATAAAGGAGCAACTAGAACAGAGTGAGTTAACCGATGGGCGGTTGCCGTACAGTATAGAGAGGGAGTGGAAGAAGATCAGTGGGGTGAAGAGGAGGCGATGGCGGAGGAATAAATATGGGTAGTTAGGGGGTGGTGAGCGTGGGGCCGGACTTAAGTCCGGCCATAACATGATAAAGTTTTTTTAATGGCAAAACATATCGAAGAAGTATAATCACTTTTTCTGTAAGTCAATATGTGGTTTTCATGACAATAAGAAAGATGTGTGTAATTATAACTTAAAATATTCAGGGGCCGGACTTAAGCCCGGTTGCAATAGAAAACATGTGCAGATGGTACTTCAAACACGCTCCTGAAAAGAGTTCAGCAAAATTGGTTTGCCAGTATAATGGTGGCCGGACTTAAGCCCGGTTTATATCGAATGCATGTGCAGATTGCACTTCAAACACGCTCCTGAAAAGAGTTTAGCAAATTTGGTTTGTCAGTGTAATGGTGGCCGGACTTAAGCCCGGTTGCAAT
>DPFD01000085.1:0-708 GCA_003534175.1 Chitinophagaceae bacterium | reverse complement strand
GTGGGGCCGGACTTAAGTCCGGCTGAGGAATCCAACCTTATCGATTACCATTTTAGTTATGTTTAGACTTTTGGTCAACTTTAAGTCCGGCTTGACGAATTAGGGCTGTACAGATTTACATTGTAGATAGTTTTAACCCTCTAGCTGGACATAAGCCGACAGGAATTAAGGCTCGTTAGAAGTAAAGTGTTTGAACTTTTGGCAAAGAAAAGGGGTGCTATGCTGCGGCCGACCTTAAGCCCGGCCCCAAGAGTCAGAACTGCACAAGCCTGCATTGCAGATGTTTTCAAACCTGCGGCCGGACTTAAGTCCGGCCCAAACCCCCAAAAACACCCGCTCTTCCCAAATCTATTAAACCAATACCTTTGCATCACTATGAATACGGCGCCCCCCCCAACAGTCAATAATAAAGCAGTTGTAACCTGGCTTATCATCGGTATCGCCATGATCATCGTCCAAATCCTCATCGGCGGTATCACCCGACTCACCGAATCCGGCCTCTCCATCACCGAATGGAAACCCATCACCGGTATGCTGCCTCCACTTAATCAACAAGACTGGCTATCGGAATTCGAAAAATATCAATCCACCGACCAGTTCAAATACCTGCACCAACACTTTTCTCTCAGTGATTTTAAATTCATCTACTTCTGGGAATGGCTTCACCGTGCCTGGGCCAGACTCATAGGCATCGTTTTCCTCGTTGGC
>DPFD01000098.1 GCA_003534175.1 Chitinophagaceae bacterium | reverse complement strand
TCCACGCCAAATCTCAAGAAACTGTGGGTAATATGGTGATTGAAATAGGCTTCATCAAAATCTATAGCCGCCCTTACCAGCTGAGCAACAATATATCCGTTGTTTAAATCTGTTTCAGGCTTTTCCATCACTTTAGCCGCCAGGTTAAACAAATCGGCATCCGACATTAAACAAAGTTCGGACACCTTAAAGCCTTGGTCCTGCAAACTCACAATATTCAGCAACCTGCGCAGTTGTACATCATCATAAAACCGTGTATTCCCCTTGGTCCGTGCGGGTGTCAGGCCGCCATAGCGCTGCTCCCAGATACGAATGGTATGTGGCTTTATGCCCGCAAACTGGGCCATCTGGGCAATGGAAAAGGTATTCAAATTGTTTAAGTTTTTACGAAAATACTTAAACAAAACGAATTAAAAAAAAATGCTTGTTCAAGTCCTCTAATGAGATATTGAATATACGTGTAAGTATTGGGATGCTGAAAAATAGTTTTCAAGTGCTGTGGATTCATCTTTGCTACTCGCCTTAGGTGCAGCCACAAAAAAAGCTGACCTTAGTAGGTCAGCTTATAAAGAATTTTATCATTCAATCAGGCTCTTTGTTTTGCCGGAACTTTCTTTTTCACTTTTTTCAAAGCGGCATCGATTGCCTTTTTGAAAGCATCGTAGGTAGGCTTTCCTTTCACCAGTTCTCCGTTTACAAAGAATGTTGGCACATCCTTTACGCCACGGTCCATCCCTTCTCTCAAGTCGCCCTGAACCTGCCAGCCGTAAGTAGCATTCACCAGATCATCCAGAAACTTCTTGTTGTGCACACCGGCTTCCTTGGAATGCAGTTTCAGGCTGGTGGTGCCCAGATTGCGGCGGTTTGCAAATAAAATATTGTGCATTTCCCAAAACTTGCCTTCCTGCGCGGTGGCCACTGCGGCTTCGCCTGCTTTGAGGCTACGCTGATGAATTTTTGTTAATGGGAAATGGCGGAAATTGAAACGGATTTTGCCATCATAATCCTGCAGTAATTTTTTAACTACCTCATTTGCCTTTGCACAGGCCTCACTTTCATACTCGCCAAATTCTTCGAGGGTAACTTCTGCTTTAGGGTTTCCTACAAATACATCTTTTGGTTCAATAATTTCAACCACTTCTTTTCTGAATGCCATAGTACTGTCTGTTTAATAAAGGTAATCTATAGTACAGATTACACTGGGTAGAACGCATGGGTAAGTACGAATGGGCTGAAAGGTAGTATTTTTAAGTTAAACCGCCCACCCCATTCGTAAAATTTGCCGTTTTTAATTAATATTTAACTGATTTTCAGGCTTTTCGCTTCTGAAAACCACCATTCCATCAAAAACATCCACTAAAACCGGGGCTTGTTTGGTTACTTCACCGGAGAGTAACTTTTTACTCAGTGGGTTTACAATGGTTTTCTGAATCAGTCTTTTCAACGGACGGGCGCCGAATTGCGGATCATATCCATGCTCAGCCAGATATTCCAGCGCATATTCTGTGAAACTCAACTGTACGCCGTTTTCTTCCAGCATCTGTTTCAGGTTGTTCAACTGAATATTGATAATGCCTCTGATTTCACTTTTCATCAGCGGCCTGAACATGATGACTTCATCAATGCGGTTCAGGAATTCAGGGCGTATGGTTTGTTTGAGGAGTACCATCACCTCCACCTTAGTTTTTTCCACCACTTCCTCTACATTTTCTTCATTTACATCTTCAAACCTTTCCTGAATAACAGAAGAGCCCATGTTGCTTGTCATGATGATGATGGTATTCTTGAAATTCACCACACGGCCTTTGTTATCGGTTAAGCGTCCGTCATCCAATACCTGGAGCAAAACATTGAATACATCCGGATGGGCTTTTTCGATTTCATCCAGCAGTACTACGGAATAGGGTTTTCGTCTAACCGCTTCCGTTAACTGTCCGCCCTCGTCATATNNCTGAATTTCTCCTGATATTCGCTCATGTCGATGCGCGTCATCAGAGATTCATCATCAAACAAATACTCTGCCAGCGCTTTGGCCAATTCGGTTTTACCCACGCCGGTAGTTCCCAGGAAAATAAATGAACCAATGGGCTTCTTTGGATCCTGCAGTCCGGCCCTGCTTCTCCGGATGGCGTCGGATACTGCTTCAATGGCTTCCTGCTGACCAACCACACGCTTATGTAACTCATCTTCCAGATGCAGTAACTTTTCCTTTTCACTTTGCAGCATTCTGGTTACAGGAATGCCGGTTGCCCTGGAAATGCTTTCCGCAATATCTTCCGCATCTACTTCTTCCTTCAACAATCTTTTATCGGTCAGTTCTGCCAGATCTTTTTCCAAACCTTCGATGATGGCTTCCTGTTCCTTGATTTTTCCGTAACGGATTTCAGCAACTTTACCATAATCACCATTGCGTTCTGCCTGATCGGCTTCCAGTTTATAACTTTCAATAGACGCTTTGGCCTGTTGCGCTTTTTCTACCAGTTCTTTTTCTTCATTCCATTTCGATTTATACGTGTCGCGTTCTACCGATAGATTGGCAATTTGTGTATTCAGGTCTTTCAGTTTCACTTCATCCTGTTCACGTTTGATGGCTTCGCGTTCAATTTCAAGCTGGCGGATCTGTCTTTCCAGTTTATCCAGTTCTTCAGGCATTGAATTCATTTCAATACGCAGTTTGGCAGCACTTTCATCAATCAAATCAATAGCCTTATCAGGAAGAAAACGATCGGTTACATAACGATGCGATAATTCAACCGCTGCAATGATAGCTTCGTCCTTAATGCGCACATGGTGATGCGTTTCATACCGGTCTTTCAATCCACGTAAAATAGAGATTGCATCTTCTACAGAAGGTTCATCAATCATTACTTTCTGGAACCTGCGTTCAAGGGCCTTATCTTTCTCAAAAAATTTCTGATACTCATTGAGGGTTGTAGCACCGATGGCGCGCAGTTCCCCGCGGGCAAGGGCCGGCTTGAGGATATTGGCCGCATCCATGGCACCGTCGCCACCCCCTGCTCCCACCAGGGTGTGGATTTCATCAATAAACAAAATA
>DPFD01000124.1:3173-3474 GCA_003534175.1 Chitinophagaceae bacterium | reverse complement strand
AACAAAACACTGGCTGAACTGGGTGCGGGAGAAAAACCCACCATCACGGTTTTCAATAAGCTGGATCAGTACGAACAGGTAACCTTTGATGAGTGGCTGGAAGAAGAAGTGAAGCAGGATATTCTGAGAGATTTAAAATCGCGCTGGATAGAAGAAACGAAAGGCAACTGTGTGTTTATCTCCGCCACACAAAAAACGAATGTAGACGAGTTGCGTCAAACCATATTAAATAAAGTGCGTGAGATGTACCGGATTCGATATCCGTACAAATCAGAATATTTCTATTGATGGAGCAGTGGTA
>DPFD01000124.1:0-3128 GCA_003534175.1 Chitinophagaceae bacterium | reverse complement strand
GTACTGTTTGCTTTCAATGATAAATGTCCGCACGCCGGTGGAAGGTTATCGGGAGGATATGTAGATGCGCTGGGTAATATTGTATGTCCGCTACACCGGTACAAATTCACCATGAAGAACGGATACAATTGCAGCGGGGAAGGCTATTACCTCAAAACCTATCAGGTAAAAGAAGAAGACGGAATTTGGGTGCAGTTGTNNCTGATTCCTAAAATGCATTCTTTACATAAAAGGTTTTCAGTTTTTTAATTTACATTGTACAAACAGGTTTACGAATCGCAGGTTGTAAACAGTATACCGGTAATTGCATGTAGTACATGCGGATGATTCATTTGATAAAAACAAACGGATATGTCGAACATTGATTTAATCATTGAAGAGCGCGCTGCCGATATTGGTAAATTTTTAGTAGGACGGTTACTGCCGTTCCGGCAAAAGAGGATGGTGGGACCGTTTATTTACATTGATCATATGGGTCCGGTGAAGCTGAGCGAGCGAAATCATTTTGATGTGTTACCCCATCCGCACATCGGTTTATCAACCCTTACTTATTTATTTGAAGGCAGCATCATGCACCGGGATACACTGGGAAACGAAATGGAGATAACGCCCGGGGCGGTAAACTGGATGACGGCCGGCAAGGGCATCGTACACAGTGAACGTACGCCTGAATATTTACGACATTCTGAAAACCTGTTGCATGGATTGCAGATATGGGTGGCGCTTCCCAAAGAGTTAGAGCAGATGAACCCGGAGTTTTTTCATATAACAGCTGAGCAGATACCGGCGTGGGAGCAGGACGGTGTAAACTACAAGCTCATTGCGGGTGAAGCTTTTAAACGCACATCGGTTGTGCCGGTGTACAGCAGGATGTACATGATAGAAATTAAAAGCAACGAAAGAAAACTGATCAATATAGGGGATCAGTTATACGGGGAATCCGGTTTATACATATTAGAAGGGGGGATTGAAAGTGACGGACAGGAATATGCATCGAAACAAATGCTGGTAACGAAAGAAAGCCACTTGTGTTCGTTTACCATTTTACCTTACAGTACGATATATATTTTTGGTGGTGATCCTTTTCCTGAGGAGCGTTATATAGACTGGAACTTTGTGTCTTCTGATAAGGAACTGATACAGGCGGCTAAGCAAAAATGGATGAATCAGCAGTTTGAAAAAATTAAGGGTGAAGAGGAGGAGTATATACCTTATCCCACAGTTCCTCCCACGTTTAAACGAAAGTAGCAATCTGCTGTGCCGGTGGTGTGGTTCAATTTGGTTTCGAGTTTTTTTAGCCACATAGGCCGCGGAGTATATTTTCTCTGTGCAGTTTGTGTGGTCTTACTTTGTGGTATTTATGTTTAAATGTTTTATTAAACACGGAGGACACGGAGTTTGATATTTGTAATAACATTTTTATCCATTGCACAGAGGCCACAGAGAAAATCTTGATTATGCTCTTTGTGTGTTTTCCATTGTGCGCTTAGTGGTTTAAAGGTTTTTATCGTTGAGCCTAAGAATTTCCGCAGCCGTCGCCTGGTCTCCTGACCAGCGACATTAGAATGTTTACTCAAGCAATATGGGAAAAAAATGATACGTGGAAACTTGAAGTTGAAGAATTTCTAACTTTTCCAAAGTTGAAGCTATTTCTTCCTCGTTTATTATTTTATTAATCATTTAAGAATTGAACACTACCGAGAACGGGGAAGAAAATCATAGATAAGAACAACAACGAAAATGAGAATGACAATTTCCTATATGATTATAATCTCCTAGAATGTTTTATTCGGTGTAGGAAACTCGTTTAGAAAAATTAATGATTGTACGAAAAAAGCGTTTATTGAATTAAAATTTGAAATCCACAAAGTTTATTCTCTATTATTTTGAATTTGCCATTTTGTTTACCAAAAGTAATATACGAGGCATAATTTTTTTCATCTAAAAATTCAGGTGCACGAATTTTTAAACTTTTACCTGAAAGCTTTAAAAAAGGAAAATACTCCAATTCTTTTTGACCACGATGACCGCTAGTTGGTATGACAAATAAATAGTGCTTATAATAAAATATTGCAACATGTTTATCTATTTCTGTCATAATCCCTGATTCTACCAGTAGTAATCCAAGGGCATTATAAGGAGACTGATGAGCGTGAATAGAATACCGAAACTCATTATCCTTAGGTAAGACGGTGAATCTAAATGAGTGAAGATATTTTACTCTATTATCAAAATACTTACACTTTTCGCTCCATAATATGACAGAATCTAATATGGGATAAATACCGTTATCAATAATTGAAAGTTCTGGAAATTCAAAAAAAGTTGTATCATTGATTACATAGGACAGGTATTTTAAGTAAGTATCTGTCTCCGCTATGTTTCAACTTTTTTTGATGTACTACATGAGTGCATTGAAACACCTGCAAAAAGCAGTAAGATCAAGATTTTTGTTAGTTTCATTTCTTTTTACGTTTAATTATTTCATTTCCCCCATTGCCTTGGTTCGTGTCCTCACGAACCATTCATAGTTTAAATGATTTGAAAGTTTTAATAATTTAACCATATAAAACTTTTCAAAAGTACAACCGAATGAGCAAAGATATTTTTACTCCCAAACGTAAAAATTACATAGAAGTTGGAGAAATATATTTTTGGACGGCAACCATTCATCAATGGCAACGACTTTTATCAAAAGACGAGTTCATACAGATTGTACNNACTGAATTCATTAATTTATTTAAGTGAATCAGGCAAAGTAGATGTTTTTGCCTTTGTAATTATGCCAAATCACATTCACATAATTTGGCGAATAAAAGAATTGAATGGCAAAGAGACTGTACAAGCATCTTTTTTAAAGTTTTCTGCACATGAGTTTAAAAAGCGCTTATTATTATATAACAAAAACGAGTTAGAAAATTATAAGATTAATGCTTCAAATAAAAGCTATGAATTTTGGCAAAGAGATTCATTAGCTATCCATTTGTACACAGAGAAAGTTGCTNNAAATTAGATTATATACATTACAATCCTTGTGCAAAACACTGGGCATTGGTTAAAGACCCTGCAGATTAAATTTATTCAACCGCTAAGTTTTACATGAGTGGAGAAAAAAACTATAGCTTTAT
>DPFD01000194.1:3129-3885 GCA_003534175.1 Chitinophagaceae bacterium | reverse complement strand
GCAGTAAAAGCGGCCGACCAGGGCGATTACAGTTTGCTCCTGGCCTTTGCCCGTTCCTGATACTTCCTTTCATAGCATAACAGAAGCCTCCATCGGAGGCTTTTTTGCTGTTGTTACCCTCCTCAATATTTGAATGTAGCAGGTTCCGTTGCACACTTTGCAAACTTTGCAAGCCTGCAAAATAAGTCGGTACACCCTTTCTTTTATTTGTTTATATTTGCCAATATTTGACAAGTCAACATAAAGACGATGGAAAGCCAATTTGGTGAGAAGATACGAGCACTCAGAGAGCAACAACATTTGTACTTGCGGCAGGTAGCTCCATTGCTTGAAATGGACACGGCTCAGCTGAGTAAAATCGAAAAAGGATTNNAAAGCCAATGAGGATGAATTGCTCACACTTTGGCTGGCCGACCAAATTTATGCAGTGGTGAAAGACGAGAAACTGGCCAATGAGGCCATTCAGGTAACTGAAGAAAAAATCAGGGTTAAAAAACGTAAGAAGTAATGAGTGCAAAAAATATATTCCAGTTACACAAGGAAATCTTGGACGATTACAAACTGTATATTGATAGTTTTATCAATATAGCAGATGAACGAATACTTCATACGGTCAAAAGAGATTTTGATTCAGGAAATTTATACCCTGAACCTCTGATTCAATTTAATCCTTCATTTGAGTCAGGTGGTAGCGTTGAAAATCTTGTCAACAAAGGCATTCTATCTAAAGAGTTCAATAATATTTTTTATGATGCT
>DPFD01000194.1:0-3117 GCA_003534175.1 Chitinophagaceae bacterium | reverse complement strand
AAGGGTAATGAAGGAAGAGGTTTTGTTGTTACATCCGGGACTGGTTCTGGTAAGAGTTTAACGTACATATCAACTATCTTCAATCACCTCTTTAAGAATACTGGAAAACCTGGCATAAAAGCTATTATCGTTTATCCATTGAATGCTCTCATCAATTCCCAGGAATTGGCGTTAATCGGTTTTGAGGAAAATTATAGAAAGCGAACAGGCAACAGTTTTCCTTTTACATATGCAAAATATACAGGTCAGGAAAAGCAGGAGGACAGGGATAAAGTAATTGCAAATCCACCTGATATTCTTCTTACCAATTATATGATGCTTGAATTATTGATGGTAAGAAAAACGGATGAGAGTTTAAGAAGCTCTTTCCTGGATAATGTTGAATTTCTTGTGTACGATGAATTGCATGTTTATAAAGGCAGACAGGGTGCTGATGTTTCGCTGTTAAACAGGCGAATTAAAGCTGCGGCAAAAAATAAAAACATCATTTGTATTGGCACCTCTGCAACAATGGCAACAGGTTCGGTTGATGAACAAAAAGGTGAAGTTGCAAAAGTTGCTTCTCGTTTCTTTGATGGCAGTTTTCTTCCTGATGACATTATTGTTGAATCGTTAACCTATTCCACGAATGATATTATCCCAACAAGAGATCAGCTCGTTGATGCCTTTCATGCTCCCATAAGTGACATTTCAAGAAATCCCATCCTGCAGAACCCAATTGCAATTTGGTTAGAAAGAACTATTGCAATCAGAAATGAAGGTATTCATAAACGAAGAAATGAACCACAATCTCTTAAATCCATCGCTACTACATTTTCTGAACTAACAGGCATTGACGCATCAGCCAGTGAGCAAAAGTTAATAGAGATATTGGTTTGGGCTGAATCATTGAACATACAAAGTGCTAAAGACAAGAAAAAAGATACAGTTCTACCCTTTAAGCTGCATCAGTTTATATCTCAGACCGGCTATGTATATGTGACCCTTGAAGATGCAGATAAGCGGCATATAACTTTAGAGCCAAACCCATTCGTGAAATTGGGTGCAGATAAAACAGAAGTTCCCGTCTTTNNATTTGTGTCAGAAAGGACTTTGGCGAGTCAAAACTGGTATTTAGAGATTTTAATGAAAATCAGAATCCTAAAAACGATGATGACCTGAAAGCTAATGATGGTGTTAAAGTTAAAAAAGTAAAAAGCAGGAGTGCGGATGATTATAAAGATGGCTACATCTTATTCGATAAGGGTTATAATGTAGACATAAACGAATTTCTCGATTTGCTCCCTGTTGCATGGAAAAACAAAGCCGGAGATAAAATAGACCCATCAAAAGAATTTTTGTTACCCAGAGAAATCTATGTAACAAAAGATGGCTCTTTTTCTGACACACCTAATGGTGGAGAAAAAGCTTGGTTTATTCCTGCCCCATTAATCTATGATCCAACCTGTGGATTAATTTATTTAGAACCGAAACTAAGCGAAAAGTCGAAGTTAATTTCCCTGGGCAATGAGGGCCGTTCTACTTCTACAACACTCATCACACTACAAACTCTACTTGCACTATACCGTCAAGGGAAAGTTTTGAAAGAACAGAAGCTGATGAGTTTTACCGATAACCGACAAGATGCTTCCTTGCAAGCCGGGCATTTCAATGATTTCATTCAGGTAGTTCATTTGCGTTCGGCCATTGAAAAAGTATTGAACACCAGCACAGAGCCTTTAAAAATATCTGACTTAATATTCAAGGTACAGGAAGCATTAAACCTGCCTGAAAAAGATTACGCAACTAACCCTGCTCCAAATCCTAATCGTCCGAATGAAGATAATCTTGAAGCCCTAAGAAACTACATCGCTTATCGAATTATTCAGGATCTAAAAAGAGGCTGGCGATATATTTTGCCAAACCTTGAGCAAACAGCACTCTTGGAAATAACCTATAAGAATATTGACCAGGATGTGGCTGATGAAACACTATGGAGCAATATCGATTTATTAAAGGATTGGTCGGTTGACAAGCGGAAGGAATTTGTACTACAAGTGCTGAACTACTTCAGAAACATGTATGCAGTTGATTACGATATGCTCCGTTATGAAAACAGGTTACGGATTGAAGGGGAGTTAAACCAACAATTAAATAAGGAGAAACTCTGGTCTTTAGACAAAGGCGAAAAACTGGATGCTCCCAATTTCCTTTCTGTGCAAGGGGCTGATAAAGCCACAAGAGAGACTTTCATTCAAAGTATTGGCCCATCCAGCAGATTGGCTCGTTATATCAAACACGAGTTTAGAAAGGATGGAAAAACTCCGCCATCAGGAAACGACTATCATATTTTCATGACCGCATTATTGGATGCTTTGGCGGAAGCTCACTACTTGAAGAAAGTTAATATAAAAGCAGAAAAGGGTGATAAGGATGCCTACCAATTGATTCTTTCAAAGGTGCTCTGGAAGAAAGGCGATTTGGCAACGGTANNGATTACCCTTGATGATGGAGTTAAGATTAAACCACACCTGTATTTTCAAAAGCTCTATCAGGAAGATTTTTCTAAACTACCAAAATCCTACATAGCTGCTGAACATACAGGTCAGATTAAAAACGAAGAGAAGATAGACAGAGAAGAGAAGTTTAATGAAGCGGTGGAACTGAGTGCATTGTATTGCTCACCTACTATGGAGTTGGGTATTGATATTTCATCACTCAACATCGTTCATATGCGAAACGTGCCGCCAAGTCCGGCAAACTATGCTCAGCGTAGTGGCCGTGCGGGCCGTAGTGGTCAATCTGCTCTCGTTTTCACCTATGCCTCAAAGGTTAGTCCACACGACAAACACTATTTCTCAAATCCTGTAAAAATGGTGGCTGGTGTAGTGCAGGCTCCGAGAATTGACTTAACCAACGAAGAATTAATTCGATCTCACATAAATGCAACTGTACTTTCATTCCTAAATGCAGAAGAGTTTAAACCTTCCCTGATTGACCTGATTGATATTTCCGGTGGAACCTACAAACTCAAGCAAGACATTAAGGCAAAGTATCAGGATGTAATCGATTCCAACTTTGAAGCCATAAAGAGAGTTGTATTATCAGTAGTTTCAAGTATTGATTTTAAGGGTATCA
>DPFD01000237.1:9908-12471 GCA_003534175.1 Chitinophagaceae bacterium | reverse complement strand
ACTGAATATGCATCATCCGGGTTGAAGCTGAGTATTGCAAATGATGCTTCGGTGTATACATTGCAATCAGCCAATGCAGTAATAGTAGATTTGTTTCTGGCTATTGTACTGGTTGCGATAGTAATGTTGTTTTTCCTTCACAGCATACGGAATGCTTTAATTGTTATGGTTGCCATTCCCGCATCGCTTATTGCCACATTCATAGGGCNNTTGAGTTTGTTGGGATACTCATTAAACCTGATGTCTCTGCTGGGTTTATCTCTCGTAGTAGGAATATTGGTAGATGATGCCATTGTGGTACTGGAGAATATTTACCGACACATGGAGATGGGAAAAAATAAAGTGCGGGCTGCCTTTGATGCTACCAAAGAAATTGGTTTTACGGTTACAGCCATTACCCTGGTTATTGTTGTGGTTTTCATCCCGATTGCTTTAAGTACAGGCTTGGTGTCTGATATTCTGAGAGAGTTTAGTGTAACTGTAGCAATGGCTACTCTGTTATCCCTGTTGTCGTCTTTTACAATTGTACCTTTATTAAGTTCCAGATTTGGTAAGTTAGAACACATTACCGGTAAAGGGTTCTTTGGAAAGATGATAGTTGCTTTTGAAAAGGGGCTTAATTCTTTTACTGATTCGGTAACGGGTATACTGAAGTGGAGCCTGAAGTACAAGAAGACTACATTGGCGGCTGTTTTAGTATTGCTTATTGCTTCCTTTGCATTGGTAGGTGCGGGTTTTGTTGGAACAGATTTCTTTCCTAAAAGTGATCGGGGTGAATTTTTAGTTCAGATAGAAATGCCGAAAGATGTTTCTATCGAACAAACCAATCAGATGGCGCAGCGGGCTGAAGCTTTTCTGGAGAAAAAGCCTGAAGTTGTTAATTTAATTACTACCGTAGGGCAATCCAGTGAAGGTATGGGGGCTTCTCAGGCTCAGGCGTATAAAGCCGAAATAAATGTGAAGCTTGTTGAGAAAAAAGATCGCGCAGATGATGCCAACGTATATGCCGCTAAAACAAAAAGAGAACTTGAAAAAGTGCTGGTGGGTGCTAAAGTTAAAACAGTGCCGGTAAGTATTTTGGGGTCAGCAGAAAATGCACCGTTGGGGTTAGTGGTAACAGGGCCAAATCTAGACAGCGTGATGCATTATGCCCATCAGGCTAAAGATAAACTGAGTACCATCAAGGGTGCTACTGAAATAAAGTTGTCTGTAGAAACGGGTAACCCTGAAATTAGTGTGTTGGTTGATCGGGATAAAATGGCTGCGTTGGAGTTGAATGTACAAACTGTAGGCGCTACCATGCAAACGGCCTTTAGCGGAAATACGGATGCCAAATTCAGGGCGGGTGAGTACGAATATGATATCAATATGAGGTACAGCCAGTTTAACAGGCGCAGTATAGATGATGTAAATANNTAAATAATAGAGGAGAACAAATCCGATTGTCGCAGTTTGCTACAGTTAAAGAAAGTACCGGCCCCAGCATGCTGGAACGTCGGGATAAAAGTACTTCCGTTACGGTGCAGGCACAATCAGTTGGAAGGCCAACCGGTACCATTGCAGCAGAATGGGAGGCATCTATTCAGGATATCCCCAAGCCAGTCGGCGTTAATTATATCTGGGGCGGAGATATGGAAAATCAAAGTGAAGGCTTTGGTACCCTGGGGATTGCTTTGTTGATTGCTATTGTGTTGGTGTATTTAATTATGGTGGCATTGTATGATAGTTTCGTGTATCCTTTTGTAGTATTATTTTCAATTCCACTTTCCATTATCGGAGCTTTGCTGGCTCTGGCTTTAACGAATAATTCGTTGAACATTTTTACCATTCTGGGATTGATTATGTTGATTGGTTTAGTAGCGAAGAATGCTATTATACTGGTTGACTTTACCAATCAGCGCAAGGCAGAGGGTGAAACCACCTACAACGCATTGATACAGGCTAACCATGCACGGTTAAGACCTATTTTGATGACTACCATTGCGATGGTGATTGGTATGTTGCCCATTGCCCTCGCCAGTGGGGCGGGTGCTGAATGGAAAAACGGATTGGCCTGGGTAATTATTGGCGGACTGTTAAGCTCGCTGTTCCTTACATTGATTATTGTACCCGTGATGTATGCTATTATGGATAAACTGATTGCACGTTTCAATAAAAACAAAAAACAAGAACCGATCGAGGAGTTGCTGGTAGCGGATTATCAGCCCAGAGCCCTGAGTGAGGACGGGTTTACTCCAACGCATATCTAACATTTTTGTGGATTTAAACTTATGAAGAGAGATGAATAAAATTGTCTCTCTTTTTTTATATAAACTATTAAGCCTTTCCTTGGTTTTATAGAATAGTAGTTGTGCACGCATCATTTTTTATATTTTGGTACCTGTGCAAATGTTCAATAAACTACCATTTGAAAACGTACATGTCAGGATAATGCATATTGATGCATTCTTTTGCCATATATGCTGAATTCATCGAATGTGTTTTTTGCCAGAACCGACTGAGTGCTATTCCGATATTTAAGCCTCTGTGATACGGTGTTCTGTTGTGGCTACATTCCTGTAAC
>DPFD01000237.1:8927-9880 GCA_003534175.1 Chitinophagaceae bacterium | reverse complement strand
GGGTGTAAACCACGGCGATAGGAGTGTTTTAATTCGCGGCATTACTGGATAAAATAGTGTTTAAAATACCATAAATATTAGCGGTAAGGCTTTAGGATATTAGATTTTAATCCTATTTTTATACCTTAATCTGCTATATACATGGAAATTATCCCCGGTGCCCTGTTACAACAAATCAATTCTCCGGCCGATTTAAAGAAAGTTGACAAAGACAAACTGATGCAGGTTTGNNGCCAATACATTGTGGATGTAGTGAGTGTGCATGGTGGCCACTTTGGTGCCAGCCTGGGCGTAGTGGAACTGAGTGTGGCGCTGCATTATGTTTTCAATACACCGTACGACCAACTGGTATGGGATGTAGGGCATCAGGCCTACGGCCATAAAATTCTGACGGGTCGCAGAGATAATTTCCCCACCAACCGCAAGTACAAGGGGTTGAGTGGATTCCCGAAAAGAAGCGAAAGTGAGTATGATACGTTCGGAGTGGGGCACTCCTCTACTTCCATATCTGCCGNNATCGCATTACAAGGGCGAACACGACAGGCAGCATGTGGCTGTAATCGGTGATGGTGCCATGACGGCCGGTTTGGCGTTTGAAGCCATGAACCATGCCGGTATCGAGAAGAGCAATGTGCTGATTATCCTGAACGATAATTGCATGAGCATCGACCCGAACGTAGGGGCTCTGAAAGAATATTTAACCGACATCACTACATCGCATACGTATAACGAATTCAGAGATAATGTGTGGAAAGCCCTCGGCAAATTGCCGATTGGTAAAAACTTCACACGTGAAATGGCCAGCAAGCTGGAGGCCAGTCTGAAAGGTATGGTGAATAAAAGCAGCAACCTGTTTGAAGCGTTGCAGATCAGATATTTTGGTCCGGTTGACGGACACAACGTGGAGAAGCTGGTGGATGTGCTGAGCGATTTAAAAAATATTGCCGGGCCTA
>DPFD01000237.1:0-8922 GCA_003534175.1 Chitinophagaceae bacterium | reverse complement strand
AAAGGGAAGGGCTATGATCTGGCAGAGAAAGATCAAACCAAATGGCACGCGCCGGGGTTGTTCGATAAAGTAACCGGAGAAATTTTCAAGAAAAAGTTTGACATTCCGCAACCACCCAAGTATCAGGATGTGTTCGGACATACCATTATTGAGCTGGCAGAAAAGAACCCGATGATTTTTGGTATTACACCGGCCATGCCCAGTGGATGCTCCCTGAAATATATGATGGAGAAAATGCCTGACCGTGCTTTCGACGTAGGCATTTGTGAACAACATGCCGTAACCCTGAGCGCCGGTATGGCTACACAGGGCATGCGTGTGTTCTGCAATATTTATTCATCGTTTATGCAGCGTGCCTATGATATGGTGATTCATGATGTGGCTATTCAGAAACTGCCGGTGGTGTTTTGTTTAGACCGTGCAGGCCTGGTGGGTGAGGATGGCCCTACACACCATGGTTGTTACGACATTGCCTACATGCGTTGCATACCCAACATGATTGTTTGCGCTCCCATGAATGAAGCGGAGCTGCGCAATATAATGTACACAGCTCAATTGCCTTCTTTACAAATGCCAATCTCTGTCCGCTATCCCCGCGGCGAAGGCGTGATGCCGGAATGGCAAACACCGTTTGAAGAAATTCAGATTGGTAAAGGGCGCAAGCTGAGGGATGGAAAAGATATTGCTATTTTAAGCTTTGGCCACCCCGGAAATTTTGCCGCTTCGGCTATCCGCGATGTACGTGCAGATGGTATTCAGCCGGCTCATTACGATATGCGTTTTGCAAAACCACTGGATGAGGAGATGCTCCACGAAGTATTTACCCGCTATCAGAAAGTGATTACCATTGAAGATGGAACTGTGGTGGGTGGCTTCGGTAGTGCCGTGCTGGAATTCATGAATGCACACGGATACCATGCCGAAGTAAAAGTGTTGGGTATTCCTGATGAGCTGATTGAACACGGTACCCCCAAACAACTGTACGAGGAAATTGGATTAGATCCTTATTCTATCGCACAGTTGCTGCGCTCCATGGCGGGTGTTACCCATAAGGCAGTAACCGTTTAAAAAGTTCCGAATTTTTTGTCTACAGCCTGGCGCCTGAATTCAAAGATGGATTCCAGTTGACGGCGGATGAACAGGCAATTGGCTATGGCACCCAGTATGCCTAACGGTGGCGCATAGGTTACAATGTCGGTCATGAGCACACCGCCTTCTATCGACTCAATTTTATGCTGATGGTGCCAGATGTTGTACGGACCACTGCGTTGTTCATCCACGAAATACTCCATCTCCCGCACATGCGTGATTTCGGTCATCCAGTTCAGCGGAATACCCAATAGCGGACTCACCTTATACGTGATGATCATGCCCGGATACATTTTACCCTTACCGCTGTTATTGGTTACGGTAAAGTTCATATATGCCGGTGTGATGTCTTTGAGGTTCATGGGCGATGACATGAAATCCCATACCTCGGCCATGGTTGCCGGAATTTTTTGCGTTTTTATCAGTTGATAGAATGCCATTTCGATTTTTTTTAAGTTTTTAAGGTTGATAGTCCGCCATCTACATGAAGAATTTGCCCGGTTATCCATGATGATTTTTCAGACAACAGGAATGCTGCCATATAGGCAATATCATCGGGCGAGCCGATTTTTTTGAGCGGATGTTTTTGTGCATTGGCTTCGCGTTTCACTTCTGAGTTTAAGAGGCTTTGCGCGAGTGGTGTATCGGTAAGCGACGGAGCAATGGCGTTTACGCGAATGTACGGTGCCCATTCCGCTGCCAGTGATCTGGTCAGGCCTTCTACGGCTCCTTTAGAAGCGGCTACTACGCTGTGGAAGGGAAGTCCGGTTTGAACAGCCACCGTGGAGAACAATACCACAGAGGCCTGGGTTGATTTTTTCAGTTTGGGTAGTACAGCCTGCAGTACACTAACGGCACCGGTTACCTGAAGTTGATAATCACGTATAAAATCAGCCGGTTTTATTTTATCAAACGGACGCAGCAGGTTACTGCCCGGGCAATACACCACGCCGTCGATACGCTCGGGCAGGAAGCTGAGGTCAATGGACTCATCGAGTACGTTCAGTGGATGATACTGCACACCTGTTGGAAGAGAGCTTAAATCCTGTGTACAATACGTGCCGTATACCTGATGGCCTTCCTGCAACAATTGATGGGCGATGGTCCGGCCGATGCCTCCGGAAGCCCCGATAATCAGAAAATTTCGGTTCATGGATAAAAGTGTTTATATAATGGGTTTACGAATTTTTGAATTGCATAATGGATGAATAGGTGTGATAGGAAACGTGTTGTTGTCCAGGTTGATGACTGATGTATACCATTCCCCGGGCCAGGTCAGCGGCGGTGATGGAATGGTAACGCATCCATTTTTTGGGAAGGAGCCGGTTGATGAGCGGAAAGCAGGCCGCTGCTATGTTTTCAAGCAGTCTTTTTTCTTTTCGCGGACCGGTTAATAATGAAGGTTGGTAGATATGAAGGTGTGGTATGTGTAAAGATTTCAATGCTTCTTCTGCTTCAGATTTAATCTGGATATAAAAATTACCCGAGCCGGGTTTAACCCCTACGGCTGAAATGAAATGAAAACCCCGGAGGTTTTTGGTAAGCGCTACTCTGGCATAGCTAACCGGAATATCAACTTCTATCTTTCGGTACAACTGAAGATCAGGCGTTTTTTTGCGCGTGGTACCGAGGCAGGAAAATATTACATCCACCGATGCAAATGGAGCCAGATCTTTTTCGGCCTCAAAGCGGCTGATGATTTCAGTGAGTTTGGGATGATGAATACCCGATGGTTTGCGGTTGACAGTGATTACGTTTTGTATGGCAGCATCCTGCAGCAGCAGTTGGGTAATGTAGCTTCCGGTTAATCCGGTACTGCCTAAAACGAGCGCTGTTTTCATGGTGCGAATATGCCGCAATATACATCAGGATGTATCATGGCTGCCATTCAGCAGATTCATTATCTGTTAAAAAGTTTGTAAATGGACGCTCTGCTGAAGCGTGG
Source organism: Chitinophagaceae bacterium (assembly GCA_003534175.1). Classification (GTDB taxonomy): domain Bacteria; phylum Bacteroidota; class Bacteroidia; order Chitinophagales; family Chitinophagaceae; genus Ferruginibacter. Next base: position 5,888 of record DPFD01000237.1, on the reverse strand, counting down.
GTGCGCCTTGCTATATTGTGTACTCAATCATTGGGTGGGTNNTATCTATTTGGTTAACCCCTTAAAAACCTCAACTTTAGTGGGTTTTTATATAAAAGTTAGAAAAATATTAGTAAGTTTGAATATGCCATCTAGAGTTAAAAAGCACGATTCTGCTAAAGGAAGCAAAAACATTAAAAAGGAACCCCAATACCTTACAAAGAGGATTTTAGCAAGTGCGGCGAGACAAGGAATTGTTCACGCGGCGTCAGAAACAATGCAGGTTATTGGACACAATTTGGTTGTTCGAAAAGGTTGGGTTGTAAAAAAGTATGCCGACGGACGCGTTGAAAGATTGTCAGCTTTGAAACCTTTGAAAGGACCAAGAAACATTCGTCTTGACTAATTCCCGATCACAACTCAGAATGCGAATTTTTGCCGGTCCGAATGGTTCCGGTAAAAGTACGGTGATTGATTGGGTAAGAAAGCAAACCCCTAAAGGGCACCCCATTGACTTTGGATATTATATTAACGCTGACGAAATTGGAAAGAATCTGATTAAACAACCTCTCGATTTTAAGGATTTTGATATTCAATGTACACCAAAAGAGTTCGCTAAAGTAGCTCTTTCTTCCGGCCTAATCAACAAGGAATATACTCACGAACAGTTTCTCAACTCCTATTTTTTAAGGGGAAATCGTTTGCATCTTAAGGACAAAAGCAAAGTGGATTACCTTGCTCAGGTAACGGCAGATTTTCTAAGAAAAAAAATGTTAGAGTTGAGGAAGAGGTTTTCTTTTGAGACTGTATTCTCACACGTTTCTAAGGTTGATATTATGAAGGAGGCAGTAAAACTGGGATATAAAGTATATCTGTATTTCGTATCAACAAGTTCACCTGAAATAAATAAGTTCAGGGTTTTGGCAAGGGTTGCAAAAACGTGGTCATGATGTTAAAGCAGACAAAATAGTAAGCAGATATTATCGTTCGATGGATTTGCTTTACAACGCTGCTCAATTTGCTTATCAGGCATTTTTCTTTGATAATTCAAGAGAGGGAGAGCATTCGGTTTTATTCGCACATTTTAAGCAACAGGGTGGAAATAAGAAATGGGATTCAATGAATAAAAATGAAGTGCCTGATTGGTTCATTCAATATTACTCTCAAAAAATATCTGATCAATAGAAATCCCCTAGAAATAATGTACTTAACTGTGTGCTGATTCTTCCATTTTAAAAGTGAGCCTTTAACCCCACGCAGAAACTGAGCGGCATATTTGGGCGATAGCCTTGCGGCAGGTTGGCCACGATGGCACTGCTGTTGGTAAGGTTATTCAGGAGGGTAAAGGCAGTGAAANNATACATCGATAATCAAAAAAGATTTCAGGGCGTTTACGCCGGCCATGCTCACATGGTTACCGGGCATTATTTTATCGCCCTGTCCGGGTTTAACGCGGGTATCACTGGTGTAGCGCGCCGTTAGGGTGGTGTTGAATTTTTTTGTTTCAACACCTATGCTGCCGGTAAAAAGATGCGGTGTGATAAACGGAATGTAATCTCCTTTGTGGATGGTGCCGCTTCCCCAGTCGCCACCGCCGTTTACAAATGTTTCTTCGAACGTGGCGGAGGTGTAGGTGTATGCAATACTCACAGGAATCTTCACTTTATTCATTCCGTCTTTGCGGTGTAAAACATCATAAGAACCTCCTACTTCAACACCCTGAATTAGCGCGTTTCCGGCGTTGAACATATTGCCGGTACCGGCTCCGCCTCCTGAAATATTATCAGAGCCGAGGATGTTATCGTAGTTGTTTAAAAACCCAGTGATTTGAGCGTGAAATCCATTTGTATGCATTCGGTATCCGAGTTCATAGTTGATGGAGGTTTCCGCCGTTGANNGCGGCATACCCGGCGGAGAGAAACCTTTGTGGATGCCTCCAAAAATATTCATATCTGCGTTCAGTGTATAATTGAATCCTATTCCGGGAAGGAAAACGGAAACTTCATTGGTAGCGGTTTTCAGGGCGGTGCCGATTCGTGCATTGTCGGCGGTGCCATAATTCAGGAAATCGAGTTTGATGGTTTCGTAGCGCAAGCCGGAGCTTATTTTTAAANNNNAAAATGTAGCGAGGCTGTTGGCTTCTCTCAACTGATTTTCCTGATTGCCTTTTACACCGGCGGCTGAAAGAATCATGGTGCCGTTGGACATGTTGTAGGTGGAACGTGTTGCGTAACGATCGGCCTGATCAGCATGTGCACGAATACCCGCGCGTAGATGGTGCTGTACTTTGCGGGTGGAGAAATGATAATTTGTTTGAAGTTGAATGCCTTTAGACTGGTATGTTCTGGCGGCACTCTGATATTCCACATCGCCGTTTTCCTGTCCGGTCATTATCCGATATGCCGATGCTTGTGCATTCGGATCATTCAAAACGGATTGAATGCTTTGTCCACCAAAACTATTTGCCCTGGCCCAATCTCTGAAGGTGGTGGCATAATAGGCGGTGGTATTAACCGACAGGCCTTTCATCGGAAAGATGGAGTGGGTGAGCGATACATGGTGGTGCGACATGTTCAGTGCATCTTTTTGTGTGCCGGCATACCTTCTGTTGGGGTTGGCTTTAAAATCGCTGTAGGTTAAACCGAGATAGGTTTCGTTGCTTTCTTCGGTGGTGTTTACGAATTTCAATGAAAGCGACTGATATACTTTGGCGTTTTGATGGGTGTGCCAGCGAAGTTTGCCCATGAGGTCTCTTCGGTCGAATCCGGTATTGCCTCCGTTGTCCAGTGTTTTAAATCCGTTGCTGGCCAATCGGTTTACTTCAAAAACATAGTCGAAGTTTTTTTTGCTGTCACCCACCCAAATGCGTTGCTGGTTGGTGTTGAAGCTGCCGTAGGATACCTGGGCAAAACCTTTAAAGGAATCAGGGATAGCGGTAGAGATCAGGTTCACGGCACCGCCGATGGTGTAAGGCCCGTATAGAATCTGACTGCTGCCTTTCAGCACTTCCACACCCTGCATGCGTGCAAACGTGGGGAAGTAATATGCTGCCGGATCGGCATAGGGAGCGGGTGCCATAAGGATTCCGTCTTCCATTAAAGTGATTTTCGCACTTCGGTTTACCGGGGTGCCTCTCAGGCCAATATTGGGGCGCAGTCCGAACCCTTCTTCATCGCGGATGTTCACACCGGGCACGATGCGCAGGATGTTGTTGATATTCGACTGATTGAGTTTTTCAATGGTTTCGTGGTTGATATGCTGGCCGGAGCCGGGAATGCTATTAGACCGGTTTCCTACAATGGTAATTTCTTCTAATTCCTGATTGCGGGAGGAATCGGTGGTGTGGGTTTGAGCGGAGGCAGTCAGGCTCAGAAGCAAAAGAGGGAATACGAACGCTTTATATATTTTCAACATGCAGACTACTATTTTTTAATCGGCCACAAAAGTCAGTATATGTGTGGATTCATATTTCCGTAATGAGGAAAAGTGTTTGTGCAATCAGGAATAATTGAAGTGAGGTTGAATACCCGCATGAGGATATTAGCAACCATTTGCATGCAACACGTCAGTAATATGTTGTGATAATGATACCCTATTCAACACCACGATGCAGCGGTAAGATGTATATAAAAGTGTGATTGGAATTGTAGAAATGCAAGTAGTATGTACAATGCCTGAACTTATGATTGCAGTGGTTAAAAATGAAGATTAGTGAACAGTTGGTTGAAGAAAATGTGTTGCACGAATAATAAGAGGTTGGAAGAGTGTGAATATAACGGTGTTGAATAGACGCGGTGAAGCTGACGGGCTGCCGGATAGCAGTGGAAAGCCCGGTGAGGGTGGTGTAGTGTGGCCCTGTGCCGGACTTGCAACGTATAGCCGGAACAACTGATGAAGTGTGTGTAGACGCTGAAAGCCCCCAAGAAAAAATGGAGGATGGTTGAGTGATGGTGAGGTTAGGGCGAAAAAAATCCCGCTTCGTGATGAGAGCGGGATGTGTAAGGATGATAAAGCGGGCTAGTACATCGGAACTTCTATGAGCAGCAGTTCCGCGTTTTCTGTGGCTGTTATTTGTAAGGTATCGGTATCGGTGATGCTCATGGCGTCGCGTTTATTGAGTGTGGTATCGTTTACGGAAACGGATCCGGAAATTACCACGAGGTACATGCCGTTGTTGTTGAAGGCATTGTTGTAGGAAATGGTTTTTCCGGCCTCGAGATTTGAGAGAGCAAAGCGTGCGTCCTGGTTAATCCATAAGGCCTTGTCTTCTTCGCGCGGAGACACCACCACCTGCCATTGATTTTGGCGGCCGGTAACATCGAAGGTGCGCTGATCGTACCGGGGTTTAATATTTCGCTCTTTCGGGAAAAGCCAGATTTGGAACAAGGTTACGGGGTCTGTGGCCGAGGCGTTGGCTTCGGAGTGTTGCACTCCGGTTCCTGCGCTCATGATTTGCACATCACCAGCCTGAATGGTTCCCTGTCCGCCGGTACTGTCTTTATGCGCGAGTGCTCCGGTGAAGGGGATGGTAACAATTTCCATGTTGTCATGCGGGTGGGTAGGAAAACCGCCACCACCGGCAATCCAGTCGTCGTTCAGTACCCTCAATGCCCCAAAATGGACGTATTTAGGGTTATGATATCCGCTGAAGCTGAAATAATAGTTGGGTTTCAGCCAGCCATAATCGGCACTTCCGCGCTCGGAAGCCCTTTGTACACTTGTTTTCATGCTTGCTCCTTATTTAATGTTTAAACATCAAATTAGGTGCCAATCGTACAAAATGCTATTTTGTCAGGTTAGTTCAGGTGTTCAAAATCGGCATCATTCAGCGGAATATGCACCTCTTCCACACGGTTTTCGTTGAATTCGATGATGAAGTTGTTACGGCCTTCGCCGATGAGGATTCTGAGGTATTGCTGTTGCACCAGTTCAAGCATATTCAGGAAAATGAAGATGGCGTGGATACGGTTTTCGCAATCGTCGAACATTTTTTCGAATGACAGGGTTTTTTCGCGTTCGGCCAGTTCGAGCAGGTAGTGGCGGATGCCTTCCATGGTATAATTATACTGTACCACGGTATGTACCGGACGATTATTTCTTTCCTGTATTTTTTGGGCTACCCGTTCAAAGGCTTTCATGAGTTTGAACAGGGTAATGGTTTGAATTTCGGTTCCTTCGCCGGATTCTTCGCCAATTTGAGAGAGTTCTTTCTGGAGGTTTCCGCGGCGGATCATCAGGAGGCGTTCGGCTTCCAGTTCGGCCATGCGTGCGGCGGCTTCTTTGAATTTTTTGTATTCAAGGATTTTATCAATTAGTTCCTGACGCGGATCAATTTCATTGCCTTCGGCATCGAGTTCTTTGCGGGGCAGCAGCATTTTTGCCTTGATGCGCATGAGCGNNCTTACAAACAGAATGAATTCGCTGCTGAGTTCGATATTGAGTTCTTCAGATTCGTGAATATGCTGCAGAAAATCGTCGATGATTTTCGTGATGGGGATATTATAAATATCCAGTTCATCTCGTTCAATAAAGAAGAGCAACAAATCAAACGGTCCTTCAAACTGATCGAGTTTTATCTGATACGTAGTGTGAATCAAGGCAAGGTGGTGTTGAAGAGATTAATAATTTTTAATGTTGTAGGCAAAGCCGATACCCATGAGTTGCAGGATTTGCGGGGCGGGGCCTTTGCCGGGTTTTACGTTTTCCACGTCGTCGTCATAAATAACATCCACATTCAATGAGAAGTTGATGCGTTTAGTGATTTTAGCCGTAAACACGTTAGACCAGAAGATGTCGATATTCTGGGGGTTTTCTTTATAGTTGGAGAAAAGGTCTAACCTACTCCTTATGGAGAACTTTTCTTTAAAGGTTTGCTAATAATTTACCGATCCGAAGGCACCGAATTCACT
>DPFD01000228.1:5415-5766 GCA_003534175.1 Chitinophagaceae bacterium | reverse complement strand
CAAACAGGTTGTGCTGCTGAGCAATCTTCATGATAGACTCCATATCCGCTGCCTGTCCGTATAAATGTACCGGTATAATGGCTTTGGTGCGGGGGGTGATGGCCGCTTCAATTTTCTGCGGATCAATACAAAAAGTAGCCTCGTCTACATCTACAAACACCGGTTTCACCCCGAGGATAGCCGCGGCTTCAACGGTGGCGATGTAGGTAAAGGATGGAGTAATCACTTCATCGCCCGGGCCCAGCCCCAGTGCCATCATGGCAATTTGCAAGGCATCGGTACCGTTGGCACACGGTATCACATGCTGAACTCCATGATAGGATGCCAGGTTATCCGCAAAGCGCTGCACCA
>DPFD01000228.1:4948-5366 GCA_003534175.1 Chitinophagaceae bacterium | reverse complement strand
AACCTCCTCCTTAATTTTGAGATACTGTGTTTTGGTATCTACCATTTGTAATGGCCGCATAGTCACTCATTTAAGCGGCGCAAAGATAATGTTTTGGGCAGCTATATGCCTAATTCGCCTCATATAATTGCTCAATCCGTTTTCAGCCCATAAATTTGGCGAAACATGCATTTTTGAGTCTGATTTTCTACAATATTTTTCTCGCTTTGTACCGNNNTCAGTTTGGGATGAAAAGGCACGCCTGTGGCTCCGTGGCAGGAGAAAACCCCTGCCCGTGTTCAGCCAAAAAACCATCTGGATGCATTGCGCCAGCCTCGGCGAGTTCGAACAGGGGCGCCCGGTGCTGGAAGCCGTAAAAAAACGATTTCCCGGCTATCCCGTTGTGCTCACCTTTTTTTCACCCAGTGGCTATGAAATC
>DPFD01000228.1:0-4929 GCA_003534175.1 Chitinophagaceae bacterium | reverse complement strand
CCGCTCGACGGACGAGCCAGTGCGCGAAAAACCATCCAATCCCTCAACCCCGCATTGGTGCTTTGGGTAAAGTATGAATACTGGTATTATCATTTAACCGAAGTGCAGAAACAAGAGGTGCCGCTCATTTTGGTGTCCGGTATTTTTCGGCCCCATCAGCCTTTCTTTAAATGGTATGGCAACCTGTGGAATAAAATGCTCCGGCGTTTTACCGTAATCTTTGTTCAAAACGAGGCCTCCTACCGGCTGCTCGAAGCACATCAGTTGCATCAGCACGCTGTGGTAGCCGGAGATACCCGGTTCGACCGGGTTATGGATGTGGCTTCCAACGCTTCCAATATCCCTCCAGTTGCTGCATTTTGCGGTCAGCAACCTGTGTTGGTTGCAGGCAGTACCTGGGAAGAAGATGAAGAAGTGCTGGCGCATTATGTGCGGCAACACCCCGAAATCGTTTTTATTATTGCCCCGCATGAAGTGGATGAAGACAATATCCGCGGCGTGATGAAAATTTTTCCTGAAGCTGTTCGATTCTCCCGTTTGCAGGAAGCCAGTGCCTCCCAACATGTGCTGATCATCGACAACATCGGCATGTTAAACCAACTGTATCAATATGCCACTGTGGCCTACATTGGCGGCGGCTTTCGCGACAGCGGCATACACAACACCCTCGAAGCGGCGGTGTATGGCATCCCCGTGGTGTTCGGACCTGTGTATGAGAAATTCAATGAGGCGGTGGAGATGATAGAGGCGGGCTGTGCCACCTCAATTGAAAACGCACTGGAGTTGGAACAAATCCTGGATGATTATTTTACCAATGCCCATCACAGAACCCGGGCCGGACTTGCAGCCAAAACCTATGTGGCCGAACATACCGGCAGTACACAAATGATTACGGATTGGATTTATGAGAAGCGCCTTCTCACCAGCTGATCAAAATCTTTCACTACCTGCAGTGTTTCATCCCAGCCCAGCTTTAGCTTCAGCTCTCGCTTAATCCAGTATTCTGCTTCGGGATAAATCGCAAAATTGTTGATGGTTTTTATGCTGCGCTCATACATGGCTTCATCGCCACGAAACAAATCATTGATAAAGGCAAAACGGTCATTTAAGCCGATGGCCTTGCGCAAATCTTTAATAGACGAATCTTTCAGCGTATCGCCCAGTTCTGTTTGGCGGGTTTTCAAGCGGTCGTTCAGCGATGATTCCTCCACCACCGGCTGTACCTTCGACGGTGCCGGACGTTCCTCTTCACGCTGCTGCTGATGCAATAAGGTGGGAATATCTTCTATCGGATCAAACTGAAATCCGGGTTTTTGCTGCGAACTGAGCTGTACACGCGTTTCTGCATTGCGTTTAATCTCATCCAACTCAGCCTGAACGGCTTCTTCATTCACTTCCAGTACCTGAATAATTTTTTCAGGTTCTTCATCCGGTGCTGATGGCGTATCCGCCCTTCTCTCATTTACCTGAAGTTCCAGTTCAGCCTGCACCATTTTGGGTTGGGCAACCGGTGGCGTAGTAATGTGAACGGCCGTGGAAACCGGACCGGCATCCTCGCCCCTGGTACGTTTGAGGTGGAGTAACTCAGACTGCAACAACTGAACGGTGGTGAGTAACTGATCAATCCCCGCTTGCGCTGATACCTGCTCCTTCAATTTATTCATGAGTGTAACCACCCGTTCCATAGTTGTATTTTTACCCTGATTAAATAGAAAATTCAATTTTTTGCCCGTAAAGTTTAATCATCAATCTTTGCAGACGGGCTTAAAGTTACTAATACCAACAAAAATATTGATTTAATGTTTATAGAACCGAATTTTAAGGGTGAACGGCGCGGATGGATTGAAGTGATTTGCGGCAGCATGTTCAGCGGAAAAACGGAAGAACTCATCCGAAGACTCAAGCGGGCAAAGATTGCGAACCTTAAAGTAGAGATTTTTAAACCGGCCGTAGATGTGCGTTATGATGATGTTAAAATTGTGAGTCACGATACCAACTCTATTCATTCCACTCCGGTTGACAATGCCTCCAGCATTTTGTTACCGGCGCTGCAGGTAGATGTGGTGGGGATAGACGAGGCTCAGTTTTTTGATGAATCGATTGTGGAAGTGTGCAACCACCTTGCCATGCGCGGCGTACGGGTGATTGTTGCAGGGTTAGATATGGATTATACCGGACGGCCCTTCGGGCCTATGCCCCAACTGCTGGCCACAGCCGATTATATTACCAAGTTACACGCCATTTGTGTGCAGTGTGGTAATATTGCGAGTATCAGTTACCGTAAGGTGAAGGACGAATCGCAGTTGTTGCTGGGCGAAAAAGATTTGTACGAACCACGCTGCAGAGCCTGCTGGAACCCACAGAAAAACGAAGCCTCATGAATTTCCGCCACGTAACAGCGTTGTTTAAAAAAGACCTGCTCCTCGAATGGAGACAGAAACATACTTTTTATGGCATCCTGCTGTACGTGGCCTCCACCCTGTTTGTGCTCTACCTGGCCTTTCCCGATTCACCCAACGGTGAAACCTGGAACAGTTTGTTCTGGGTAATTCAGTTGTTTATTTGTGTGAATACCGTGGCAAAAAGTTTTCTGCAGGAAAGCCGCGGCCGCATGTTGTACTTCTATACCCTGAGTGCTCCGGTAGATTTTATCCTCGCCAAACTGCTGTTTAATGCACTGCTCATGCTGGTAATGACCACCATCAGCCTGGTGCTGTTCATATTTTTTCTGGGCAATCAGGCAGAGCAAATCATGGCCTATTACGGCATTGCATTGTTGGGAGGTTTCAGTTTAAGCATGGTGTTCACCCTTATGAGCGCCATCGCCGCACGCGCCCAGCAAAACGCCGCACTCATTGCCATCCTGGGCTTTCCGGTAATCCTGCCTCAATTACTCATGGTGATTCGCTTAAGTAAACTGGCCTTCGCCGAAGTGTTTGAACAGGGCGCTATTTGGCAGCTTGCCGGTCTCACCATTTTAATGAACTTGCTGGTACTAGCACTGGCGGTAATCCTCTTTCCCTCACTCTGGAAAGATTAAACATTCCGGCGCAATCATTCGGGGCTATGAACCACAGGAACTACCCTCAGCTTCAGTTCCGGCTATCTGTTTCAAGTCCGGCACACGCCCCCGCCCAACACCTTCACCGGGCTTTCCACGTCTATCCGGCAGCCCATCAGCGGCGGTATAAGAGTCGTCAGCCGAAGTATATTCTCGTGTATACTTCACCGATACCTTCACAAGCAACGCCACATTACGTTAAACATATTAATTTCATACACGTACTCTACATTCAACGGCTCATCATCAGATGCTACATTGTATAAATAAGATACCATTACATTCAACGCAGCATTGAACAACTACGGAAAACACTTAACTAACGTTTACGCATATTTGTAGTGTAGAATAAGAATCGAAAAAAATGTATACTAAGTATGTTTTCATAATGGATTCAGCCATCATACACTCCATTATTCTATTTCCACAACCTCCTGGAAACCTCGTCCACAAATGCTTTTGGCTAACCGCATAAACTGTCGTTGCCCTGATTAAATCTAACTGAATTCGCCTGCATCATTGAAGCTCAGCATGTACTTATCAATATACAACAATCGTTCTTTCGATTTGTATTGTTGAATATACCTTGGATGTTCCAACACAAATGCCTTGTCAAAAAGTTGTGCCTCTTTATTCAGTTGTTGTATAAACGCCGCATTTTTCTTTCCCAGGATATACACCCTTTCAGTGTTCAACCCCAGGTTGATATGTGCTTTCATGGATTGTATCATAAAAGGCTTTACGGCTTCAAACAACAGGGGATCGTCATAATAATTTGCGTTCAGCCATTCACCATTGTGTGCTTGCCGAACAATAGCTAACGGAAAAGGGGAATTGATATAAAAATCTTTATAGAATACCTCAGTTCCTCCGTACGCCGNNAAACAGAAGATATTTCATGGGTATGTGCAGTAGTCATTTCAATATCACAGGCAGATTTCAGTCGCTTGGTATCCGTAAACGGTACGCCTGTAACACCTGCACCTTGGCGACCGGGATTGATGCCGATAATGAATTTCCGTTTGTTATTATCACTATAATATTTTTGGTAAAACTGTTTCATCACCCGTATTGTTTCGGGATGATCGTGGTAAGGGTTCAGCACCTTAAAACCCCGGGGCAAAGCGCCGTCATATTGCAGATGTACGTTAAAATCAATTACTTTTTGTCCGAATGTTGCTGCCATAATTCAATTTCATAATTCATTTACCGGTTCAGGAACCTGCACCAAAAACCCGAATGTGATTCGGTTCATTATTAACCCTTTTTCATTTTTTCAAGTACACTTTTCAATACTACGGCCTGGTTCATTTCGGAATTTTTTGCTCCATACAATAAACACAGCTTCTGCTGTTGGGCAATGGTTAGGAGCCGTTCCAATTCTGTACGGCAGGATTTTAATTCTTCCTGATACCGGGATTTAAATTCTTCAAACAATTCGGGTTTATGGTTAAACCATTTTCGTAACTCTGTTGAAGGCGCAATATTTTTATTCCATTCATCCAATGCTGCCGCTTCTTTGCTCACGCCCCTTGGCCAAAGCCTGTCTACCAGCATTCTGTAACCATCATGCCCTGTGGGTGGTTCATATATTCTTTTGATAGTGATGCTTAACATGATTTGTTATTTATACGGCTTGATGCTATCCTCAACTTTGTTACTCAGTTTAATGGCTGTTATGTCGATGTTTTTAGGGTTTGATTGAAGGTCGTTTAAAACGACTGCGAACATCCTGCAGGCATACAACTGTGCATTCGGAAAGTGTGTAAGAAAATCGTAAAAAGGGGTTGGGGATATTGATTAAAAACGTACCCCTTACGGGGTATTTTCAACGTGTCTTTTTTCTATTTCCCCCGGGGGATACGAGT
>DPFD01000267.1:7504-10064 GCA_003534175.1 Chitinophagaceae bacterium | reverse complement strand
GCCCGACTGGCTTCAATTTGAAGGTTCGGTGCAACGCCTGAGTGAAATAAATGCGCACCCGGTAGATGTCCTATTCATCACCGAAACCACTTTTCTGCCACAGATGCTTCAAAGCAGTGCCCCGTTGAAGTTTTTCTATCATGTAGGCCCGAGGGCAAATTTAAAGCCCGTGATTCGTCACCGCGAAATCATCATCCTCTCCAATTCCACAAACATGTACCGGTACGACCGGAANNCCGGGTGGCGTACATATCGCTAACACACCGAAAACCATCGCACCACCACAGCAGCCGTTTCACATCATGTGTTACGGAAGGCTGGCCAGGAAAGGCAAGGGAACAGGACTGGTGGTACGGGCGGCGGAAAAATTATACCGGATGGGATATGATGTAAAGCTGCTGATGTTCGACAGGCCACTGGATGAAAAAGGCCGCCGGCAGATTGATCAGTTCAAACCCGCAGTACCGTTTGAGTTTATCCTGAACCATCCGGTGGAAGAGAATGAACAGTTGTTTAAGCGTGCAGATGTTTTTGTGGCAGTAGAAAAAAAAGGAGGATGGTGCAATACTGCGGCAGAAGCCATGGCCTGCGGTGTACCGGTGGTGGCTTCTGAAACCGGCACTGCTGATTTCCTGGTGAACAGTGTAACAGGATTGAAAGTGTGGCGGCATCCGTATTTCATCCGAAAAGCCATACAAAAACTCATCGGAAATATCCCCTTACAGCAACAACTTGCCGGTAACGGATATACGAAGATTCAAACCCTCGACTGGCCACACCTGGCTGAGCGCCTGCTTGAAATTTTTAAGGAACAATGGCTTAAGCAGGATAGACCGCACTGATCGGCAGCAGTACTTTCTCCGCAGGAATATTTGCTACACCTCATTACCAATGATACCATCACCTGTCAGTTGTTCTAAGAACCGGGGCTGTGAACTGCAGAAACCCTGTTCGGCATTGGTTCCGGCTATCTATTGCAAGTCCGGCACCAGCCCTGCACACACTATCCTCACCAGGCTTTCCATGTCTATCCGGCAGCCCTTCATCTGCTAACCACTGATGAGCAATACAATATTTTTCGTATATGCGTTAGGGTAAGTAAACAACTACCACACAACACGCAGCAGCAAAGAAACATTATTCAAATTCTATGCAGGCATCCCAACCACTATGTGAAGCGTATGATTCATTTAATGAAATCTGAAATATTGTAACCGATTATTTCGTGTATCCTTCTCCATTATCTAAAACCTAGATCTACATTAGGGTTGCTGGTGCAGGGAAATCCCTTCTTCCGCCCAGGTGAGTTTCTCCGCTTTGGTTCTTTCACGGATTTTTCGGTTAGCCTCTAAATCCGCTTTATTCTTATAGGAGCGTTTATGGTCTAAGTGCACACATATAGCAGCATAGCGAATCTGTTTACCCCGGATGCCCCGGTTCATCAGGCGTTCACCCAATTCACGGTCGAGCGCACCGTAACGCATTCTTTCATTATACCCGTTCACGGCGATGATATCGGCTTTCCAGCCGGAGGCGTTGTGTCCGTTCCAGGAAGCATTGGTAGGAGTAATCACGTGCATCGCCGCCGTAAATGCCTTATTGAAAAAAAGCTTGGTATTCTTGAATGAAAACTTCAGTCCGTGTTTATGTAACCATGACAACTGAAAACACCTTCCACTTCGAATATCCTCTTCCGTTATGATATGGGAGATATGCATGGGCAGTTTAAAATATCCACCGGAAAGAAAATACCCCTGCACTTTCTCACGATCGTGCACCTCCAGGTATTTTTTATGTGGAATACAATCCCCATCAGTAAACACCAGATAGTCGGTAGAAGATGCAAGTATAGCCTTATTAAGAATCGTACACTTCCGGAAGCCATCGTCTTCATGCCACACATGCACGATGGGATAAGAAACAATGGACCGGTATCGTTCTACCAGGTCGCGGGTACGATGGTCAGATCCGTCATCAGCAATCACCACTTCAAAATCCCTGAACGTCTGGCAATCGAATCCTATCAATACTTTCTCCAGCCATTCAGGCGCATTGTAGGTGGTAATGATTACAGACATTTTCATATATTGCAGCAGGCATTATTGAAGCCGCAAATATACAAAAACCACACGAGCGCCCTTATGTTAAAAGTTGCCACTGTAATTGTTACCTATAATGGCAGCCGGTGGATTGAACGCTGTTTAAAAGACCTTCAGGCAAGTTCCTACCCCACCGAAATCATCATTGTAGACAATGCCTCAACGGATAACACCATAGAGAAAATCATTTCGGTTATGCCCGGGGTTGAGCTAATTCGCAGTGCGGAAAATCTGGGCTTTGGCAGGGGCAATAACCTGGGTATTGAAAGGGCATTGCAACAGGGCGCCCAGTACCTGTTTCTGCTGAATCAGGATGCCTATGTTTCGGTACACTGTATTGAAACCCTCATTCAAACCATGGAGCAACACTGGGAATGGGGTATTTTGAGTCCGCTTCAACTGGCTCCTAATGGAACCGATCCGGATAGGGCGTTTAAAAAATACATGGGCAAACACAGTTC
>DPFD01000267.1:6464-7485 GCA_003534175.1 Chitinophagaceae bacterium | reverse complement strand
CCGGGTATTCCACACGGTGGGTTTGTTTCATCCTGTCTTTAAACATTACGGAGAAGACAATCATTATTGTTCCAGGGTACAATACCACGGATATAAAACCGGCATACAAATGCAGGCAACCGTGATACACGACCGCGCACAGGAAACCACCGATGAACGCAGGTTGTGGTTGCGCCAACTGGCTACCATCCCACTCTACACCTTACTCGACATCAGGAAACCATTCTGGTGGTGCAAATGGATGGCCCGGATTAAAATGAATCGTTTGCTGAAAAAACTGGACACCCTGAATGAATCTGAAAATAATTTAGCTGCTGAACAGAAAATGTGGTTCGATTCAAAACTTCATGAGATAAAAGAAATAAGAAAGGAAACACAACGGAAATTAAGCCGGAGTTCATACATTCGTTAGCATGTATTTTGAAGAAGACATTGCAGCCTGTGTGGAAACACTGAAAAATGGGGGAACCATCCTATACCCTACCGACACCATCTGGGGACTTGGTTGCGACGCCACCAATGAAGCCGCCGTACAGAAAATATTCCGGATAAAAAAACGCAATGAAGCCAAAAGCATGATCATTTTTCTGCCGGAAGAAAAAGACATCCTGCGCTATGTGAACGACCCCAACCCCACGGTGTTCGATTTCATTAAGGAAAGCGCACGGCCGGTAACGGTTATCTACGACAATGCAAAAAATCTGGCTCCGGGTGTAATCAATTCCGATGGAAGTGTGGGCATCCGGATTCCACGGGACAAATTTTGCCAGACATTACTGAGAGCGCTTGGCAAGCCGATTGTATCCACCTCCTCCAACATTTCCGGCTATCCGCCACCGGGAGTATTCAGCGATATCGATAACGCCATCGTTAGTAAAGTAGATTATGTTGTTCGGTACCGTCAGGACGAAAACGTGCCGGGCGTACCCAGCACGGTGGTAAAGTCGAATAACGATCATACCTACACGATCATCAGGCCTTAGCCTTACAGAATTTTCACCCCCACACCCAGTTGGATGTT
>DPFD01000267.1:266-6445 GCA_003534175.1 Chitinophagaceae bacterium | reverse complement strand
GTCAATGTCATTCAGATTGGTTAACCCAATTCCATATCGGCCAAAAATGTGAAAGGTTCCGATATGCACCTGCGCTCCGGCCAGCATACTGAAATCTCCCGAGCGGAATGCGTTTTCACCATTATTAACGAGGTTGATATTCTGATCAATTAAAATGCCGAACTGCGGACCGGCCTGTAGCGTGAGCACCTTACTGGCTTTATAATTCAACAGTAAAGGAATCTTTAAATATTTTAATTGCACTTCCGACAAATCATTAAACTGGTACACATCGCTGAAACGGTCACTNNTATCAATATTCACCTGTGAAAACAATACCTCAGGCTGAATGGCAAACTTTTTCGACAGCCGTATTTCAGCATACGCTCCCAACTGATAGCCAAATGAAAAACCATCTTTAAACTCTGTAGCATCCAGTTTATTGATATCGGCACCGGCCTTTACTCCCAGTGAAAAACCCTGTGCAAAGCCTGTACCTGTTGACATCAGCAAACAAACAATGGCAGAAAATAATATCCGTTTCATAGTTTTTATTTTTATAAATATCAGCAACGGAAATATCATGCCAAAATAAAAGAGGCAAAATCCAACATACAAATTGTTAATACTTTTCAGATTAAATAGGAAATGATGAATATATTCCGTAGCTTTGCGGCGATTTACTGAGAATTGCATGACATGCTCAGTTGCTGTTGATACACACAGGCGGATTTTTTTCTCTCGCAACAGCCCGAAGCATAACATGTGACCATCAAGCGCCACATGCTTTGCACACTGCAAGACGGGCTCACTTATTAAAAAAAATACAATGAACGGATTTCAGGCATTAGGATTGAACGATAATATCGTGCAATCAGTAACCGAACTTGGGTTTACTACGCCCACCCCTATACAGGAACAAGCCATCCCTGTATTGCTTTCCGGCACCACCGATTTTGTAGGACTTGCACAAACCGGCACCGGTAAAACGGCGGCATTTGGTTTGCCTTTACTGCAACTGATTGAGGCCGCGGATAAATTTCCGCAGGCACTGATTGTTTGTCCTACGCGCGAACTTTGTTTACAAATCACCAGTGATTTATTAACCTTCACCAAACATTCCAAAGGCATACTCACTGAAGCAGTGTATGGCGGTGCTTCCATCACCATGCAAATCAGAAATTTGAAAAGAGGTGTACAGATTGTGGTGGCTACACCGGGAAGGCTGATTGATTTAATTGAAAGAAAAGCCATCGACCTGCAAAAGGTAAAATATGTTGTGCTGGATGAAGCAGATGAAATGCTCAACATGGGTTTCAGAGACGATATTGATTTTGTACTGAAGAACACCATCAACCGGGAAAGCATCTGGTTGTTCAGTGCCACCATGCCACCAATGGTTCGGGCCATTGCCAAGAACTTCATGGAAAACCCCAAGGAAGTTACGGTAGGTAAAAAGAACAGCGGTAACGCCAACATTGATCATCAATATGCGGTAACTCTTTCTCACCACCGTTTTGAAGCATTGAAACGCGTGATTGATTTCAATCCTGGCATGTATGGCATCATATTTACACGCACCAAAGCGGATGCACAGGATGTTTGTGAGAAACTGGCCAAAGCCGGATATGATATTGAAGCATTGCATGGAGATCTTACCCAGCAACAACGTGATAAAGTAATGGCACGTTTCAGGAATCGTTCCCTGCAACTGCTGATTGCAACGGATGTAGCCGCCAGGGGAATTGACGTGGATGGCATCACCCATGTAATCAACTATGAACTGCCCGACGATATGGAGGTGTACACTCACCGCAGTGGACGTACCGCCCGTGCAGGCAAAACCGGAATTTGTCTTTCCATTTGCCACACCAGAGAAATTTATAAAATCAGGCAGCTGGAAAAAATGATCAACGCTCCTTTCCATAAAGTAGATATCCCCAGTGGAAAGGAAGTGTGCCGCAAACAATTCTTCCATTTCATGGACAATCTGTCTCAGGCAGATATTTCTCACGGTGAATATGAAACGTACCTGCCGGATTTAATGGAAAAGTTTAAGGACGTTTCTAAAGAAGAAATTTTGCAGCGCGTAGCCGCCCTTGAATTCAACCACTTTCTGAAATATTATGAGCACGCAGAAGACCTGAATATAAAAGCAGATATGCGCCGTCAGGATACCGCAGGTATGCATTTAAACACCGGAAAAGGCAGAGATCGTTCTTTCACCAAAAGAGACAACGGCTTTACCCGTTTGTTTGTAAACCTGGGTACAAAGGATGGTTTCTACAAAGCCAGTTTTCTGCAGTTTGTTCTGGATGAAAGCAATCTGAAAAAAGACATGCTGGGAAAAATTGACCTGCGTGAAATGAACACCTGGCTGGAAGTAGATAAAGCAGAAGCTCAGAAAATGATTCGTGCTATCGACGGAAAGAGATTCAACAACAGAATCGTACGTATGAATGAAGCGGATGGTGGCTTTAAGCGCCCGAGTGATGAAGGTGCAAGCCAACGTGGTGGTAAACGCTCTTTCAGTTACGCAAAAGGCAGGAAATAACCCTTACCCATAAACGATATTTACAGAAGCAGTTCATCACTGCCTTTTTTTATACGGTGCCTACCCAATACCCTCCGGGCAACAATTGTATTTCTTGAGGCGCCAACTGTTCGCACCGGTTGTGAAGGCGCGTTGCAAAGGTTGTGCTGCCTTTAGGGTTCATCTCAGTCGCACAGGCCTCCCTGCCGAGATTCAGCCATACCATGAGCTGATGTACATCGTGCGAAACCCTGAATCCCAGTAATCCACCCTGCTGCATCCACTCTACGGGCGTATCCGGCGCAAAAAATTGTGCATGTGTATGCCGGAAGTGGAACAATTCGGTGTAAAAGGTTTCCATCAATAACGACTGGTTCCAATTGAGTTGCGCTTTTTCAAAAAAAGGAAGCCGGAGGTGGTTCGGAATTTCCTGTCCGCTATACACGAGCGGAACACCCCCCGGATACAATGCCGAAAATACAGCTAACGCCTGGGCATACACGCCATACTTTTCAAACTCGGTTCCGTTCCAGCTGTTTTCATCGTGGTTGGAAGTAAAGTACANNAAACGATAGCCCTTCAGCGGATCCTGTTGGAGACAATGGATGAGTGCCGATAACTCTCCATGGTGTTTGATAACCGTTTCGATGGTGTGCATCCATTTCCACGTAAAGGTGATATCAAAGGCCCGGGTATATGGCTCCTCTTCTGTTTCCCCTAACCAGATCAATGATGGTTTCAGTTTGTCCAGCACGGTACGGGCTTTCATCCAGAATTCCAGCGGCACCAGGTGCGGTAAATCTGCCCGGAAACCATCTATTTCAAATTGCTGAATCCAATACGCCATGTTTTCGATCATGGCATCCTGTTGCCGGATGTTCAGATGTTCAATCTGAAGAACATCCGTCCAGTCAAAGGGCGATACAAACTGACCATTTTGCTGACGAATAAACTCGGGATGATTGTTTGCCCAGTCGCTATCCCAGGAAACGTGATTGGCTACCCAGTCGAGAATAACTTTGAAGCCCAGGTGATGGCATGCCTGCACCAACTCCCTGAAATCCTCCTCCGTACCGAATTCCGGATTCACCGCCCGGTGGTTGCTGATGGAATAATAACTCCCCAGACTGCCTTTCCGGTGTTGCCATCCGATGGGATGAATGGGCATAAACCATAATATATCCACTCCCATCTTCTTTAAACGGGGCAAATGCGCCTGAAATGCCTTAAAAGTGCCTTCGGGTGTAAACTGACGAATATTTACTTCGTAGATCACTGCACCTGTGAGAAATCCGGGAGTGTTAAACCTTGTCATTTCAATTTGTAACTTTGGCCTTATAATGAAGCAATTTACAATTCCCTTTACATATCGCAGCCCCTGGATTGCTGCCATTAAACAGCAGCGTAAACAGGCCGATAAAATGAAGAAGGATTTCACGCCTTCCATTTTGGATTTTGGCCATTTGCAGATAAACCTTGCACGCCATTTCGGTTTTTGTTACGGGGTGGAGAATGCTATTGAAATTGCATTCCGTACCGTAGATGAAAACCCGGGAAAACGTATTTTTTTGCTGAGTGAAAT
This sequence comes from Chitinophagaceae bacterium, assembly GCA_003534175.1. Lineage (GTDB taxonomy): Bacteria > Bacteroidota > Bacteroidia > Chitinophagales > Chitinophagaceae > Ferruginibacter. The sequence continues at coordinate 2,351 of DPFD01000267.1, read as the reverse complement.
GATTCACAACCCACAGGTAAATGCCGACCTAACGGTAAGGGGTGTACGCTTTTTACAGGACACCTCCGGAAAACCCATTATCCCGTTTGACACATTGCATGCAGACGACATCGTACTCATACCGGCATTTGGCACTACCCTGGCCATTGAGGAGCAGTTGACTGCACTGGGTATCGCCGTTGAAAAATACAATACTACCTGTCCGTTTGTAGAGAAAGTCTGGAACCGCAGTGAACAAATTGCGCGTCAGGGTTACACGGTAATTGTACATGGGAAACCCACTCACGAAGAAACACGTGCTACCTTTTCACATGCTGCCGCTGCCACACCTACCCTGGTGATCAACGATATGAAAGAAGCTGAAATCCTTGGCACCTTCATCACCGGAGAACGTTCACCGGATGTGTTCGACCAGTTTTTTTCGGGCAGGTATTCCGCCGGATTCAACCCGGCCGTTCATCTGAAGCGCATCGGGGTAGTGAATCAAACCACCATGCTGGCATCGGATACTCAGGGCATTGCGGATTATCTGAAACAGGTTATGATTCAGCATTACGGGTTAGATGAAAGCACCGTAACGAATCATTTTGCCGACACGCGTGATACGCTTTGTTATGCCACCAACGACAATCAGTCGGCTGTGTATGGTTTACTGGACGTGCCTGCAGATTTGGCCATTGTGGTGGGAGGATATAACAGCAGCAACACCTCCCATCTCGTAGAATTATGTGAGGAGAAACTTCCTACTTATTTTATCAACAGCAGTGAGCAGCTCATCAGCGCTACAACCATTCAACATTTCAACCTGCATACGCATTCAGAAATGACTACCGAAGATTATCTGCCTAAAAAAGATAAAGTAGTGATTGCCATTACCAGTGGCGCGAGTTGTCCTGACGCTTTGGTGGAAGCTGTGATAAAGAAATTAATGGATTTTTTTGGGGTAGATACTACCATTGAACCGTTACCGGCCTCACTTTCCTGATGCCATTTCCAGTTCAATCACTTTGTCTTTGTAGAGGTTGAGTGCAAAATCCAGTTGTTCGTCGGTAGTGATGTGTGTATTATCCAACAGGATGGCGTCTGCGGCGCGCCGTAGCGGACTCACCTCGCGGTTCGAATCTATGTAATCCCTCATTTCAAGGTTTGCCTTTACTTCTTCAATGGTTACATTGGGGTTTTTCTCAAACATTTCTTTGAATCGTCGTTCCACCCGCACTGAAATATCTGCTGTCATGAAAATTTTCAGGTCTGCATTGGGGAACACCGTTGTGCCGATATCTCTGCCGTCCATGATGGTATTGGCTTTGCGGCCCATGAGTTGTTGCTGGTACACGGCAAAAGTTCGCACTTCCGGGATGGCCGCTACTTCACTCACTTTTTCGGCTACTACCAAATCGCGGATTACGTATTCCACATTTTCGCCGTTGAGAAACATTTCAGACTGCTCGAGTTTATCATTATATTGAAAATGCAGTTGAATATCCTTCAGGGCTTCATTCACCATGTCTTTATTGGTCCAGTCGATATGATTCCTTAAAAAATACAAGGTTATGGCACGATACATGGCTCCGCTGTCGATGTACACGAACCCCAGTTCGCGGGCCAGTTGTTTGGCCAAGGTACTTTTTCCGCAGGAGGAGAAACCGTCTATTGTGATGATAAAGTTCTTTGGCATAACGGTACAAATTTAAACCAATTAATTATCATAAGCACAGAGGACTTTTCTTTTTGGTTATTGATGGATACCAGCGGAGCAGAATTCTATTTTCTAACTTTTCCAAACCTTTAAACTTTTCCAAAGTTAAAGCTATTTCTACCCTGCTAATTATTTCATTAATCATACAAGAATTGAACACTACTGAGAACAGGGCTTAGTGTAGGAGACTCGTCTGGGAAGAAATAAAAGTCATTTAACCACTAAGTCCACAAAGGAAAGGCACACGGAGAAGACAAAGAAGAACCCCTCCGTGTTCTTTGTGCAATGCATAAGAATGTTATTACGATTATCAAACTCCGTGTCCTTTGTGTTAAATTAAAAAAACATATAACCACTTAGCCCCAAAGGAAAGGCACACGGAGAAG
>DPFD01000267.1:0-184 GCA_003534175.1 Chitinophagaceae bacterium | reverse complement strand
CACAAAGGAAAGGTACACGGAGAACACAAAGAAGAGCCCCTCCGTGCGCTCTGTACGAAATGAAAAAATTTAGTAACATCCTTAACATCTGTGCACTCCGTGGTTAAAAACAGCAACGACAAGTCCCTCTTTCATGATTATTACCTTGAATTATGTGCATAGTATAGGAGACTTGTCTGGGAAG
>DPFD01000063.1 GCA_003534175.1 Chitinophagaceae bacterium | reverse complement strand
GTTGTGTGAATGCACTCTCTACCAAACTGCATGTTACCGTTCAGCGCGAAGGGAAAATTTTTGAGCAGGAATACGCCACTGGTATCCCTCAGTATTCCGTACGCGAAACCGGAACCACTACTGAAACCGGTACCCGCGTGCAGTTCTGGCCCGATGGTTCCATCTTTACTACAACCATATACAACAAGGAAATACTGGAAGGCCGTTTGCGCGAACTGGCCTTTCTGAATAAAGGAATTGCCATTACATTAAACGACCTGCGCGAAACCGATGATAACGGTAACACCTACTCGAAAAAGTTTTACAGTGAAGGTGGTATTGTTGAGTTTGTGGAACTGATCGACAAAAACTCTCATCGCCAGCCACTCATTCCTACAGTGATTTATTGCGACGGTCACGATGCGGCCAGCAATGTAGCCGTGGAAGTTGCCATGGTGTACAATGCCGGATACCAGGAGAACATCTTCAGTTATGTAAACAACATCAACACCATTGAGGGCGGTACGCACGTGGCGGGCTTCCGCCGGAGCATTACCCGCGTGTTTAAAAGCTACGGCGAAAAGCAGGGTATGTTTGATAAGGCCAAGGTAACTATTGAAGGAGATGACTTCCGCGAAGGCATTACGGCCATCATCTCCGTAAAAGTGCCTGAACCGCAATTTGAAGGACAGACAAAAACCAAACTCGGTAACAGTGAGGTGATGGGTATTGTGGATACCACCCTGAGCCGCGTGCTGGAAGCCTACCTGGAAGAAAACCCGAGAGATGCCAAAACCATCATTCAAAAAGTTATCCTGGCGGCTCAGGCCCGTGCTGCGGCTAAGCGTGCCCGTGAGATGGTGCAACGCAAGAGTGTGATGGTGGGTGGCGGATTGCCCGGTAAACTGGCAGATTGCTCCGATAAAGATCCGGGTAAATGCGAATTGTTCCTGGTGGAGGGAGATTCGGCCGGTGGTACCGCCAAACAAGGGCGCGACCGCAGTTTTCAGGCTATCCTTCCGTTACGGGGTAAAATCCTGAACGTGGAGAAAGCCATGGAACACAAGATTTACGACAATGAGGAAATCCGAAATATGTTCACGGCACTGGGTGTGAAGATAGGAACGCCGGAAGATCCTAAAGCCCTCGATACATCGAAGTTGAGATACCATAAGCTCATCATCATGACCGATGCCGATGTGGATGGAAGCCACATTGCTACGCTGATTCTCACGTTTGTGTTCAGGTATATGAAAGAACTGGTGGAACAGGGTTATGTGTATATCGCCCAGCCACCATTGTATCTCGTGAAAAAAGGGAAAGATCAGGCCTATGCGTGGAATGATGAAGAACGCAAAAAACTGGTGGCAGAACTGGGCCAGGGAAAAGATGATAGCGTAACCATTCAGCGATACAAAGGTTTGGGAGAGATGAACGCCGAGCAGTTGTGGGAAACCACCATGAACCCTGTAACCCGCACCCTGAAGCAGATTACACTGGAAAGTGCTGCCGAGGCCGACCGCGTGTTCAGCATGCTCATGGGAGATGAAGTGCCGCCTCGCCGCGAGTTCATCGAAAGCCATGCACGCTATGCCAAGATAGATGTGTAAAGAACCTGGTGTTCAGATTGGGCATTCCCGATATTTTATCGTAGCTTGTCCATCAGTCAACCCATTATTATTCATATTAAACATTGAACTATGTCAAAAATGTTAACGGCCTATTGCATGAAAACCAAGCAAAAGGATTGTCCGATGCATAATGCAGTAATCACAAAAACCGCTCGCGGTGGCTATATGGCCCAGGGCGATGATGGTAAAGGAAATAAAATGACCACCATGCTGTCGGAAGCCCGTGCACTGGAAGCTGTTAAAGATGGCGTGGCTAAGAAAGGCTGGTAAAAAAAACTTTATTAAAAAAGAAAGGCTGTTGGAAACAACAGCTTTTTTTATGCCTGTGATTGTACAAACGTGAGCATCTTATGTAAAAAACGATACATATCGCTCATGGAGGTGATATCATCTACAATCAGCATCCCGTGTTTTCCAACTTGTTTTAAACGGGCTTTATTGGTGCCCTGTTGCAGGAACAGCAGGATGCGGTTGAAGGTGTCGCTCTGGAAATATGGTGAATCAGGATTGGCAACAAAATAGCATTTCATCACCTCGTTCTTCAGGAGCAGTTTTTCAAAGCCCAGTGCTACGGCAGTTTTTCGTGTACGCACGGTGGTAAATAAATCTTCCACCGGCGGGGGCACGGGGCCGAAGCGGTCCTGCAGTTCAGCATGAAAGGTTTGCAAAGCATTTTCGTCTTCGCATTCATCCAATCTGGCGTATAGGCTTAGCCGTTCGGTTATGCTTTCCACATAGCTGTCGGGAATGAGGATTTCCAGATCGGTATCAATAGTACAGTCTGATACAAAATCATCCTGCCGTTCAATTTCTTCTTTAAAGAGGTTTCTGAATTCTTTTCGTTTCAGTTCTCGGATAGCCTCATCGAGAATCTTATGATACATTTCAAAACCAATTTCAGCGATGAATCCGCTTTGTTCACCCCCAAGCAGGTTACCGGCTCCGCGAATGTCGAGGTCGCGCATCGCAATCTGAAAACCGCTGCCCAGATCGCTGTACTGTTCCAGGGTGGTCAGTCTTTTTCTGCTATCCACCGGAAGCGTACTCACCGGCGGAGACACGAGGTAGCAAAATGCTTTTTTATTGCTTCTACCTACGCGGCCTCGCAGCTGGTGCAAATCACTCAGTCCGAACTGGTGGGCGTTGTTGATGATGATGGTATTCACATTCGGAATATCCACCCCACTCTCCACGATGTTGGTACAAACCAGCACATCGTATTTTTTATCCATGAAATCGAGGATGGTATCTTCCAACTGATCCCCTTCCATTTGTCCGTGCGCATGCGCAATGCTCAGGTCAGGGCACAATCCCTGCAATAAACCCTGCATTTCTTTCAGGCTGTTCACGCGGTTGTGAATGAAAAAGACCTGTCCGCCCCGTTCCGTTTCAAAGTAAATGATGTCCCGGATGGCGTCTTCGTTAAACACCATCAGTTCGGTTTGGATGGGCTGGCGGTTGGGTGGCGGGGTGTTGATGATGCTGAGGTCGCGGGCACCCATGAGGCTGAACTGTAATGTTCTTGGGATAGGCGTTGCCGTTAGCGTAAGGGAATCCACCGTAGCACGCAGGGATTTTAATTTTTCCTTGGCGGCTACTCCAAATTTTTGTTCTTCATCGATAATCATCACCCCGAGGTCTTTAAATTTCACATCCTTACCCAGGAGAGCGTGTGTACCAATGATGATATCTACTTTTCCTTCTTCCAGTTTCTTCAGGGTTTCCTTTTTCTGTTTGGTTGATTTAAAACGATTGATAAAATCAACGGTAACAGGAAAATCTTTCAGTCGGTCGCTGAAGGTTTTATAATGCTGGTAGGCCAGGATGGTGGTAGGAACCAGCACGGCGGCCTGTTTACCATCGGTACAGGTTTTAAAGGCTGCGCGAATGGCAATTTCAGTTTTACCGAAACCTACATCTCCGCAAACGAGGCGATCCATAGGGGCCGGTTTTTCCATGTCTTTTTTCACATCTTCGCTGGCTTTTGCCTGATCGGGAGTGTCTTCATAAATAAAGCTGGCTTCCAGTTCGGTTTGCAGGTAATTGTCGGGGGCATGTGCATAGCCTTCGCGTGCTTTTCGTTCNNGTAGCAATGTCTTTTACCTGCTTCTTGGTTTTTTCTTTCAGCTTTTGCCACACATCACTGCCCAGTTTGTTCATCTTGGGCACACTGCCTTCTTTTCCGCTGTATTTGCTGATTTTATGTAAGGAAGAAATATTCACATACAGTAAATCGCCATCTTTATATTGTATCCTAACGGCTTCCTGTACACGCCCGTTGTTTTCAATTTTCTGTAAACCGCTGTACACACCCACGCCGTGGTCGATATGTGTTACGTAATCGCCGGGTTGCAGTTCCCTCAGTGTTTTAAGCGTGAGGGCTTTGTTTTTACTGAACGCCTGTTTTACCCGGTATTTGTGGTATCGTTGAAATATCTGGTGATCTGTATAACAAACCAGTTTGCTATCATGGTCAATGAAGCCTTCGTGAATGGAAATCGGAACAGGAACAATGTCCAGCCCGGCATTCAAATCAGTGAAAATGCTGTGCAGCCGTTCCAGTTGTTTGGCACTTTCAGCGAAAATGAAAATTCCATATTGTTTGTCGCGGTAAGACGTCAGATCTTTAATCAGCATATCAAACTGCCGGTTAAACGACGGCTGTGCCTGGGTATGGAAGGGCAGGATGTTTTTCTTTTCACCATCAGAAAAATACGGCTTNNCTTGCCCAACTCAAGAATATGTCGGTTTCGTAAGGCGTTTTCCAGTTCCTGCGCGGTGATAAAATCATCGGCGTTCAGCGTCTGTTTCATTAGCGGCTGATGGCCGGTTTCTGCCGCATCCGCAGGTTCTTGTATCTGGGAGAATGTGTTGATTGCAATCGACAAATCTTCTTCCTGTAGTTCAATTCTTTCGCGTATGTAATTGAAATCTTCGGTCCATATTACCGTATTTTCCGGTAGACTTTCAATCAGGTTCACTTTATCGGTAATGGTTTCATCAGATTCTACATTGGGAATGATGTTAACCTGCAGCAATTTTCGTTCACTCAACTGTGTTTCCGGATCAAAGATGCGGATACTGTCTACTTCATTTCCAAACAATTCTATCCGGTATGGTTTTTCGTTGCCGAAGGAGTAGATGTCGAGTATACCACCGCGGATGGCAAATTGCCCGGGCTCATATACAAAATCGGTAGAATGGAATCCAAGTTCAACGAAGCGTTGCAGCATTTTCTCCACCTCCAGCACCTCAGACTGTTTCACTGAAATAATATTTCGGGTAAGCGTTTCCGGTAGTGCTACTTTTTCAAACAGGGCTTCCGGGTAGGTTACCATTATTTTTTTATTTCCTCCGGTGGCCCAGCGGGTAAGAGCCTCGGTGCGAAGCATTACATGGCTGGGGTTGAGCAGTCTGAAGTTCTTTTTGTTTTTGAACGACGATGGAAAATAAAACAGCTCCAGTGCCTTGGTAATATTTTCAAGAGTATTGTGAAAGTAGGCAGCTTCTTCAGAATCGCGCAGCAGGATGAGGTGGTTTTGTTGCGATACCAGTGAATGTGCATGCACGGCCGCTACCACAAATGCAGCGCTGCTTCCGGTGAGTCCGCTGAGTTGCAGGTGTTGAGGAGCAGACATAGTAATCCGGTCTGCAA
>DPFD01000164.1 GCA_003534175.1 Chitinophagaceae bacterium | reverse complement strand
CCTTGCAGAAGCGCAGCAGTGAGGTGTGGGAAGTATTATCGAAAGTAAAAGGGGAGTTTGAAAAATTTGGAGGCATGCTGGAAAAGGCGCAGAAAAACATTCAAACCGGACTGGGGCAACTGGATGATGTGGTGGGCACCCGAACACGGGCTATTCAGCGGCAGTTGCGGGATGTGGAAAGTTTACCGGCGGTGGAATACCGTTCTGAGGATGAAGAGCTATAGAGATGAGTTTGCAACAGGATAATCAGTGTCAGTACACTGGTTCATGTGTGTATACAACAATGCCCCTGAGGGGTCAGAGGCATTGTTTTTCTAACAGGTTTACAGTTTATGCAACGGTAAGCCGGTTTACCCACTTTTCATACGCCACCATAAAGTTTTTCAGGAAGGATTCGGTTTCTGCGGATGTGAGATTATCGTTTTCATCAAACAGCGTGTGTGCGTTACCGATATAAGCTTCGGGTTGTTGCATCATAGGTACGTTGAGGCATGCTGCAGACTGGCGGATGGAGTGGTTGGCACCAAACCCTCCGAGGGCACTCATGCTTACACTGATTACCGCGCCGGGTTTTTCATTCCATACGTTTTTACCCCAGGGCCTGGAGGCCACATCTATGGCATTTTTGATGGCCGGTGAAGTAGTGCGGTTGTATTCGGGTGTTACAAATAATACACCATCGGCTTCCCGGATTGTATTTCTGAAATCTACCCATGATGTTGGTGTGTTGGCTTCCAGGTCTTCGTTGTACAGAGGCAGATCGCCAATGTTCACGATTTCCAGTTCGAGGTTTTCAGGGGCAAGGCGCATCAGTTGTTTGGCCACTTTGAGATTGAGGGAAGCTTTGCGCAGGCTGCCCACTAAAACGGCAATTTTTTTCTGTTTCATGTATACGAATGGTTTTGCAATAGCGTGTTATAGATGCACTGCTGTTCAAGCAGCCCCGATAGAAGCGGTTACCCCGCTGAGGCATGTGTTCAGGCCCTGTGGCGGAGTAGGAGCGGATAGCGGGAAATCGCTGCCCAACCTGGTATCTACCGTTGCTGCTGCCGTACAGAACCCCACAAAGATAGGTACATTTTTATAATAGATGTTTAAACATTGATGTTAAAACAACAATTAGCAAAATATTAAGAATTGGAGGGGAGCAGTGGAGGAGAGGTGGTATTAATTTTTTCGTTTAGGTGTAACCGGTAGTTTGATATGGATGATGGTGCAATCCTTCGATTCACCCTTTTTTACTACTGAGGAAACGGGGAGGGAAGATTAATTTGGCACCTCAATCTTAAACCATGAAAAATACTATCCTCATTGCTGTATCTCTTGGAGTTGCAGGTGCTGCATCGGCACAGAAGGCTGATGATTTTTTAGATTATCAAAAGTCGGGCACCTTCAGTAAGCCCACTATTATGAAAAACATGAAGCAGATTGCGATTGCGCAAAACACGGTGTTTTTCAAAACCATTTCAACTGCTGATTTTGTAAAGAATGAGCGCAATGCCATTGGTGGCCGGAAATCAGGTGGGGCCACTGTGAAGGCGAAGTTGTCGGCCTTTCTGGATTTTTCTGATGAAGATCCTACGGTGGAGGACTATCAACGATTAACGGATGAGTTTCACGCCTATTTGAATAAGAAGTTGTCGGATGCCGGGATTACCACGGTGGATTGGGCAAAGATTTCGCAGCATGATTTTTACAAAGAGAAAGATAACGACGAGGAAGAAACGCCGGAGCTGACATCGAAGAAGGAGAATGCGTATTATAGAATCAATGCCCTGAAGGGAAATACATTATTGAAGTATCGTCCGTTTGGAAATGGAATGAATGTAGGCTTTGCGTTTATGCGTGCCAAGCGTGCGGCTGATTTTTCCGGTGATTTAAAAGCGCCGGTGCTGTACCTGCATACGGTGGTTGATTTTTGCGACATCCTGGTAACGGCCGATGTTAAATCGGTGAGCAAATACAGTTCGGATTATACCACCATAGATGCGTTCAACAAAAAATATAAGGCCAATGGTACCGTGATAGCGAATACCAAAGTTGCCGGATGGCATACCTGGGATGGACAGCCGATGGGAGGAAGGGTGTACCTCACCGAGAAAAACAAATCGGACGTGTATATGTTTAAAGAAGATATTCCATCGGGGATGCCGTATGCAACGGAGCTGATTAAAGATCCTTCCAAAATGGATAAGCGCCGGCCGGTATTCGGGTTAACCCTGGGTAAAAAAATGGATTTGATTCCGGTAGCCATTGTAACCACCAAGGCGAATTATCTGGCGGCGGCTAAAAAAGCATTGGAGCAATTTGCTGACAAGTGGGTTGCTCAAATACAATCGGGGCGTTAGTGGTTTTTACAAAGTAAATAGAAGCCCGATGAGCCCCGCAAGGGGCTTATTTTATGAGAGTACACTTCGTTTATGCATTGGCGTTAAACCCCCGGTGGAAATCTGAACCGCTGGGCGATTGAAATATTTCCAGTTTAAAGTATTGCGCTGCCGAGAGAAGATGATCGAAAATATCAGACTGAATATTTTCATACTCGGCCCATTTGGTGGTGTTGGTAAAACAATAAATTTCGAGTGGGAGTCCGTGTTCGGTAGGTGTGAGTTGTCGCACCATTAATGTCATGTCTTGACGGATATTGGGATGGTTTTTGAGGTATAGCTCGATGTAGTTTCTGAAAACGCCAATATTGGTGAGCCTGCGGCCGTTTATTAGCACTGAGGTATCAATTTGATTTGATTGGTTGTAGGCGTCTATATCGGTTTGTCTTGTTTCAATAAAAGGTTTAATCAAATGAATTTTTTTCAGTTCAGCCCGCCATTCGGGATGGATGAATCGAATGGATGACATGTTGATGTAGAGCGATCGTTTAATTCTTCTTCCGCCGCTTTCCTGCATGCCGCGCCAGTTTTTGAAGCTGTCGGTAATGAAATAATGGGTTGGGATGGTGGAGATGGTTTTATCCCAGTTGCGCACTTTTACTGTGTTGAGGTTGATAGCAACCACATCACCATCAGCGTGGTATTTGGGCATTTCCACCCAGTCGCCCACGCGAATCATGTCGTTGGCGGAAATCTGTACGCTGGCTACTAAACCCAGGATGGTATCTTTAAATATCAACAACAGGATGGCCGTCATGGCACCGAACGCCCCAAGAAAATACAGGGGCGATTTACCCAGCAGGTTAGATAAAATCATGATGCCGGCGGCAATATACAATATGATGCGTGCCAGCTGGAAGTAACTGGCAATCGGTTTATCGATGAAGGCTTTTGATTGGGTAAGATGGTCTTCCAGGCTTTTCAGAAAAGCAACAAGGGCGTTCAGGATTACAATAATCAGGTAAACGTCAACCACTTTTGTGAGCAATGCCAGCGTTTTGGGAGAATCGCTGAAGACAACCGGTAGTGTTTGCATGAAAATTACAACGGGTGCGAGGTGGGCGAGGTAATTGAACACTTTATGTTTCAGCAGGGCATCATCCCACCGGGTTTGTGAGCGCGTAATGAAGCGATGCACCACCCGGATGATGAAGGCGCGAAGAATATAGAAAACGCCCCACGCGACTAACAGCACTGCGATAAGTAATATAGCATTGGAGGTGAAGATGATCCAGTTTTGGTCTAATCCGTTTCTGAGCAATATTTCCTGAAGCCAGTCTTTTATTTCATTCATAACAGTAAGGGTTAAACGAAAATTACATTGAAGCCGTAAAATTAGTTAATGATGTGTTAATGGAATTTAAAAGGGTTGCTGTATGAAGCCATCAGTCGGTGGTTTGAGATGAGCGCCAGAATGAGCATTGAGTAAGGAGAGGGGGAAGTATGCGGTTGTGAATGCTGGACAGGACGGAGGTTAGAAGGAAAAGCGGGGCTGTGGAAAAAGTGCTTGTAGAAGGAGTTACAACAAAACAGGATATTAACAAAAGTTTACCCGCACTGGCTAAACATCTGCCTGTAAAAATGCATCTATAACTATAAAATTACGGCCATGAAAAAGCAATCAGTACATCAGGAAATTTTGCTCAGGCCTTCCAGCGATTATTTCAAAAAGGAGTGGTGCGAGATAAATCCTGAAAAAAATAAAAGAAAGAAATTATCCGACCGGGAGCGGGTGCTTGAGTTGATATGGAATGGTGTGTTGCCTGAGCTGCTTCCTGAAATTTATTTGTTGAATGCAGAGAGCCGGCCGTTGATACTTTGGGAGATATTTGAATCCCCTCAGTGGCTGGAGCTGAACCTTGGAGATAGTGAACATATTCCCTTAGACCGCCATTCGATCAACCCCGGTGCTATTGCACATTTTGCCTGTTTGAATTAAATACAATCACTCTGTAAATAGGAGGTAAAGTGCCGTAATAGTTTTACATTCTAAATTATTCGTATGCAGTGGATCAGATACCGGGCTTTGCAGCACCAAACCGTACAAAAAAGTCGAGAGAAAACTTTTCAGGATGCCTTGATTCAATCCTGTACCAACCTGGAGACCGATGCGTTACAGCAATATTTCAACAAGTGTGCGCCTTACAAGGTGCGGGAAGCGATGGCGCGCTTCAATGACTTTTTTGAGTACCTGTGGAAGCTGCATCCGGAAGACTGGTGGGTGCGCAGGGTGCAGGGAAAAAACTCCACACAGGATAACCGCCATACCCTGCACTTTGAAGTATATGCCGGTAACCAACCCATACCGTATGCGGGCTTCAGCATTTCATACGATTATACGTTCGGCGGTCAGTTGAATGATTTATTTATCAGTCATTATTATATTTTATCAGACACTTTATTGATGCAAAACTAATGATGGGTATATTTCCATTCGATTAAACCTAATGGATTGATTACTTTTGGGTGCTGATAACCACACCGCATGGAGCATCCCATTTTCAACTCCGACCATACGCACAAAATGCTGTTGTGGCTTTTCCTTTTTTGTGCTTCTGCGGGCAAAGTAGCTGCACAGACTGAAGTGTATTTTGATCAGGGGGTTGATTACATTCAGCGGTCGATGAACCACAAGGCCGATTCTGTTTTTTCATTGATTTTACGTCAGGAGAAAGATCCGGAATTAAGATCTATGGCGTTGCGTTACCGGGGGATGGCGCGCGAGGCCCTGGGCCGGTATAGTTTGGCGGTGTCTGATTATAACCAGGCCATTACACTGGATGCCGGGGATATCGGGTTGTATGTACAGCGCGGGAAAGCGTATATGCTTATGGGTGAGGTTGCCGAAGCGGTGAAAGATTTTCAA
>DPFD01000190.1:11004-13204 GCA_003534175.1 Chitinophagaceae bacterium | reverse complement strand
CAAGGTGTTGAGGTAAGAAGAAAGATTTCCGCAGATTCCGACTATCAATAATTGAAGATATGTTTTGAGAAACCCGTAGGGTTCAAATATTTATAGTTGGAGGTGCATCAATTATGTAAACAAGGTGTTGAGGTAAGAAGAAATATTTCCGCAGTTTCCGCCTATCAATAATTGAAGATATGTTTTGTGGAACCTGTAGGGTTCTAATATTTATAGTTGGAGGTGAAATAGAAGTACAACCCTGAAAGGGTTGTATATAATTGATGCACCGTTTTGTAAACAAGGTGTTGAGGCAAGAAGAAAGTTTTCCGCGTCTCCTGACCAATGTCAATCGGGATTATTCCTACAACTATAGACAGGCCATTCATTGAAACATATTTTCATTTGCGACATCATTGCCAGGTTGAGGTTGAACTTTCACGGCAGCAGGAACCCCGCGTTAGGGATTGAAGTGTAAACCCGCCCCGCCGCAGGCGGGCGAGTTGCAACGGAAAGCCCGACCCTCCGCCCCGCCGCAGGCGGGGAGGGGAACGCCCTAAAAAACAATCATGAACTTTGTATGTAATGCTCCACCGGTATGCGGTTGCTGATGCTTTTGGCTAAAGTGAGTTCGTCGGCATATTCCAGTTCACCTCCAAAGGCGATGCCGCGGGCTATGGTGGTGATTTTTACCGGAAGGTGCGTGAGTTTTCTGCCGATGTAATAAATGGTAGTATCGCCCTGGATGTTGGGGTTGAGTGCGAAAATAATTTCAGCCTGCTCAAGGCCGGTTACACGCTGTACCAGGCTGTCGATTTGCAATTTATCTGGCCCCACTCCATCGAGTGGTGAAATGATTCCTCCCAATACATGATATACGCCGTTGAACTGCTGCGTGCTTTCAATGGCAATTACATCGCGGATGTTTTCCACTACGCATATCAGGGAATGATTGCGCAACGGATTGGCGCAGATGTTACACGATGTGGTATCGGAAATATTATGGCAGGAGGTACAAAACTGAATTTCACGCCGAAGGGCTGAAATGGTATCGCTGAACTGATTTACTTCAGTCTCTTCGCGCCGTATCAGGTGCAATACCAACCGTAAAGCAGTTTTTTTGCCTATGCCCGGCAATTTGGCAAATTCATTTACGGCGTTTTCCAGCAGTGCAGACGAGAAAATCATGATGGCAAAGTTAAGGTATATGGCTTGTTTCAGGATATTGTGTGCCTGCCGGCTTTTATTTTTCAACTCTTAATATTAATATTGCCAGCACTATGAGTTATTTGTTGAACCGCCTGGAGGTGTACACCCTGTATTTGCTGGAATATGTGAAGCACGGGGAATGGAGTGCACTGATGAATGCCTTTCGTTTTATGTTCAGTAGAAAATCGCACTGGCGGGGAGGGCGCATCCGTTCTTCTATGGGTACGTTTGAAACCCGGAAAAATTCATTGGATTTTCAGTACGTGAATTATGCATATGAAATTCAGATCAAGCGTTTTATTGAACGCGAATCGTTTGATGTATTTCTGGATATTGGCGCCTGCCTGGGTGAATACTGCATTTGGCTGGGTAGAAAGGGAAAGCGTTGCTACGCGTTTGAGCCGGTGAAAGTGAGTTATGATATGATTGAGCGCAACATTCAACTGAACGGTGTAGGTGAGCATGTGAAAGCATTTAACTACGGGCTGGGACTCAAGCACTCTCTTGAATATTTTGAGATGGATATTACCAACCCCGGATCGAACCGCCGCGTGGATGCTCCGGGAGCGCATACTGAGCGTTTTGAAATTAATGCGCTGGATGAAAAGCTGCATGAATTAAACCTGAAGGAAACAGACCGGGTGTTGATAAAAATTGATGTGGAAGGTATGGAGCTTGATATGCTGCATGGCGCCGCCGGTTTTTTGAAACGTTTCCCTCACATTGTGCTGATTATTGAAGAGAAGTTCAGCGGTGAAAGCAATATTCGTAACGGACTGAGCACCATCGCCGATTTTGAGTACGGAAAAATTGATGAGCACAACATCTACGCCCGCAAGCGGCACAGCTTATAAGTTGATTTCCTGTTCGGTTTCCCAGCCGGCCCTTACCGATAATTTCAGGGATAAGGTGATGGCTTTTTCGGGTTGTTTCTTCGATTCATAATTTCCGGGATCCCAAATGCCGTTGGCATTATCGTCGTACAGGATGCGGATGTCGTAAGTACCGGGAG
>DPFD01000190.1:2202-10994 GCA_003534175.1 Chitinophagaceae bacterium | reverse complement strand
TGGGCGATGCAAAACTTACTTTGTCATTTTGTACAAACTGTATCACCGGATTTTTTTCTGTGGGGATATTGCTGAACCGAAGGGTAACGTTGCCGTAATCGTTTTCAGTAAAGGTTGAAAAGTTCAGGGTATCGGCAGGGAGGGTGTTGCCTGCGGTGTCGGTGATGAAGCGTTCCGGAAGGATCAGCTGGTACATCATGCCCGGTTGCTTGTTGAAACTGGCCAGTACGCGCGTGCCGGTAGAGTCGTTAGTAACGGTAATGGGTACACGCTGTTGGGTGCTGTCGGTGAGCAGGGGCTGAACACTGTCATTTATTGCCACAGGCCTGGAATAATCCAGCAGGAGCGTTTCGAGCAGGTTGAGGCGGTTGTTCGATAGGTTGTTCTGCAGTTTCCATACCTGGGTTTTCTTTGGTGCCGCGGGGGCAGCGGGCTTGTCGGCCGGTTTTTCCTGCTGATAGGCCAGCAAGGTTACGGCTTCCGGAGCATACGACGGGAACAGGGTTTCATCGCTGAAGGCAAATGTTTCCATCACCTGATTGTAGGTTTTACCTCCATCCGCATCTTTGAGTGCGTACATTCTGAACGGTATGGGAGGCAGGTTACTGAATTCAAAAGCGCCGCCGCTTCGCACCCGGGTGATGTAATCGGGTTTGAGTTTTCTTACGGCCGAATCGTGCAGGTTGCTGTAGAGAAAAACCATCAGCGTAGTATCTGCCCGTCCGCTTTCCGCCATCAGCACATTGCCACTCAGTTTGAATGAATCAATGGTGGTGCCGGTGCTGAAAACATAGGAGAAATCTTTCAGGATGTTTCCTTCATTGTAATCTGTAACGGCATTGCCGAACTGGATGGAGTAGGTAGTGTTGGGTTTGAGGGTATCACGAAGGCGTACCACCATCGTTTTTCGGTTATAGGTAACCGTTGGGTTTTTACCGGGCAGTGGCGACAGGATGACATTGCTGAACGCATCCTTTATATCGAGGTATTCATTGAATGTAAACCGTATGGTTTTACCGGTAAACTGAGTGCTGTTTTGCGGGGGAGTAACCTCTACCAGTACCGGCGGCAGCGAATCTTTGGGTCCGCCGGTGGGCATTCCAATTTGTGCGCAACCGGCATGCAGGGTACTCAGGGCGTACAGCAGGCATCCTAACCCAATAAAAAGCAAAAAGGATTGTTTCATTTGTTAGCACGAAGGTATAAAACCGTAAGCAGATACCCGAAGGGCTTTCAAATTTGTACCATCACGATTCTTCCTCTTCCTCATCTACCACCAGCGGGTGGAGTTCAACCGCGAGCTGATTGTCTTTTACAAAATTGCACCAATGGCATTTTTTATCACCACAACCGGTGTAAAAATCGCGCTGTTGAATTTTATTCCATACTTCTATAATCTGGTGTTTTACTGTTTCTATATCGGTAGGGCTAATAACAATTTTTTCTTTCCGGTAATTACCTTCTTTATCAGGTTCAATAAAATCAAACTCGGTACTCACCACTTTCCAGTCGTGCGATTGGTGATGATCTACCAGTATTTTATAAAACACAGCCTGGCGCCAGTAATCGCCACCCAGGGGTGTTTTATCATTGGGTGCCTTTAATTTGGGCAATGCTTTATCAATGTCGCCGGTTTTATAATCCACCACATTTACTTCTTTGCCATTGAATTCAAGTTTATCGAGTTTTCCTTTCAGTGGCACATCGTTTACTACTACGTGGCGAATGTTTTTTTCAACTGATACTACTTTGTTCCAGGAGTGGATGTATTTATCGTAATATTTTTTCAGCACATCCTGTCCGTATTCCATTCGCCGGTTGAAGGCTTCCCTGGTAAAATTCTCCCGGTGTTTGCGCATGTACCATTCAAAGTCGGCAATCATTTCTTCTACCCGGGGGAAAGATTCCGTAGGACTGGCCTTCATTTTAGTGAAGAGTTTTTCAACGGCATAATGCACGGCACTTCCGAATTCGGTGTTTTCATTTTTTCCGGAGGGGATGCGCAGCAGGTTGCGATAGTAAAAGCCGAGCGGACATTTTAAATAGGCATTCAATGCCGTTACATTCATCACAAACTTGCTGAGGATCTGGGTAACGAAGGCCTCTTCTGTCTGTTCAATTTGAGGAGCCATTTCAGTGAACTGCAAATGACTGAACTCCAGTATGTCTTCATTGCTGAAGGTAACGGCATGCACGGGCAGGTTGTGTGATTCCAGAATTTCTGCCAGAAACATGGTAGATTCAAGGGCTTTGCCTTCGTTGTTGTAACTAGCGTAAGACAGATTGAGTTTTATTTCGGCACGGGTAAGGGCAACATAAAACAACCGGCGCAGTTCTTCCTGATCGGTGCTACCGGATGCACTGAACATCGTATCAGGAAACCGGTATCCTTTGTTGGCGTTTTTCTTGCTTTCCCACACCTTGGCGTTCAATCCGCAAAAATATACGTGCTCAAATTCAAGTCCCTTGCTGCCGTGTGCGGTGAGCAGGTTCACGGCTTTATCACTACCGGTTACCTGTACCAGCGGAATGGGCAGTTGCTCACTGTTCATTAACTGAATGATGCTTACCAGTTCATCGAGTTTCAGGAAGGGATTGCGGGTGTTTTCTTCTTTAATAAAATCGAACAATGCGGTGAGCAGTTGCATGAGTTCAATTTTATCGTCGCTTTTCATAATGTAGCTCAGCACTCCTGCCGACCGGATAATTTTTTCGAACAGCTGTTGAATGGTGAGGTTGGGAACATCTGCAATGAGCGATTCGAAAATTTTGCTCACGCTCCCCAGTTGATGGTACAGGCCTGTATCGAACAGGTCTTTTTGGGGTTCATCTTGTTTTTCCGAAATCAGTTTTCGGATAGACGTAGCTTCACCACTGTATTTTCGGTTATTGGCTTCTACTGTAATCCGTGCAATTTCAATTGGGGGGATGTGGTAGAAATCGTAGTGTAGTATTTCGAACAGCATTTCATCGCCTCCATACGGAATGTCGTGCTCCGCATTCAGATAACTCAGGAGGGTGATGATTTTTTTGATGAATGGATGTTCGAGAATATTGATTGAACGTTTGGTATAAAACGGAATATGTTTTAATCTGAAATAGCGGGATAACTCCTCGCCGTATTTATTTTCTTTATAAATCACCGCAATTTTTTCCGGTGGAGTACCGGCTGCTAACAATGCTGCAATTTGTTGTGTGATCCAAATCATTTCTTCCCTGGGCGTATGGCACACATAAACTTCGGGTGGATGTTGCAGGTGTTGAATGCGGAGGTTAGACGATTGTAAATCTTTGCTCAGTCCGCCTATCTGGGTAACCAGCCGTTCATTGTTTTTATCAATCAGTGTTTTGCTGATATCGAGTATAGGTTGTGTGCTTCTGTAATTGTGTGTGAGCACAATGGTTTTCAAACTATCGGTATACCGGTTTGCGAAATGGAGCATGTTTTCGATGTTTGCTCCCTGGAAGCGAAAAATACTTTGATCATCATCGCCCACCACAAACACGTTGGGTTGATCCCAGTAATGAATCAGCAGTTCAACAATTCTGTTTTGTGTTCCGCTGGTATCCTGAAATTCATCTACCAGGATGTACTGAAATTTTTCCTGGTAATTAGACAAAACCTGGGGGTGTTCTTCAAACACGCGAATCACCCAGTTAATCATATCATCAAAATCGTAACGGTTTTTTTTGCGCATCATTTCCTGATAGCGGTCGAACTCCAGTACAGCGGCTTCCAGTTGTTTTACTTTTCTTACTTCTTCCTCGTATTTTTTTTCTTTTAAATCTCCTGCGTTGAACTGACGATATTTTTTCTGGTAACGATATTCGGGGCGCTCGGGGAGACTATCGATGTATTCTTTAATTTTTTCGCAGATATAATCGGGTGTCCAGCCTTCGCGTTTCATGGTTGAAAACAGCGAGCGCAGATGTGGAATTTCGTAGTACACATCTCCGCGGTATCTTTTCAGCGGATGGTTTTTAGGAAGCTGGTCAATCAGTGTTTTAAACAAGTGGATAGCTTCCAGTTCGGAGATGGCTTCCAGTGTGTTTTTTTCGAACAGGTTGAGGTTATCCTGAATCACATCGTTGCAAAATGCGTGGAAGGTGTAGATGTTTACCTTGTATGCATCGGCACCGATGAATTGCTGCAGGCGTCGGCGCATGGCGATGGCTCCGGCGTCGGTGTAGGTGAGGCACAGGATGTTTTCGGGGTGTGCGTCAGTATCGAGCAAAATTTTTGCTATGCGTGCGGCGAGGATTTGTGTTTTTCCGGTTCCGGGGCCGGCAATCACCATTACGGGTCCTTCGATGCTGTTAACAGCCAATTGCTGATTGGGGTTGAGTTGCTGGTATGTTTCTTTAAATTTTTCTTCTAACCGTTGCGGATGGACCTTCATGAATGGAATGATTGAGTGCGGTAAAGTGTTTGAGTTATGTGATGGTGATTGTTTTGAATGAGGGGAAGGGTGGGTGTTAAATGCAAATTTTTATTTATACCCTTCCTCCCCGGGGAGCACCATTCCCTCAAACCCCAATCTAAAATTACAAAAAAATGTTGAGGTGATCAATGCCCTGAACGTGGATTTTATGGGGGATTGAAGTGTTTGTCTGCCACGGGAAGAAGACATTTAACCACAAAGTTCCTTTAGTTCCAAAATCTCCGTGGCCTTTGCGAAGAACATATGAATGTTAGTAGAATTATTAATCTCTGTTTCCTCCGTGGTTTAAAAATCATTTAACCACTGAGCGCACAAAGGAAGGGCACACAAAGAACGAAAAGAGAACCCCTCTGTGCCCTTTGTGCAATACATATGAATGTTAGTCCAATTATTAATCTCGGTGGACTTTGTGGTTAAATAAAAACACATCGATTGTCGCTGGTCAGGAGACCACGCGACGGCGGATGACCTCAAAGAAGTACCCCTCCGTCTTTGTGGTTTAAAACGACGAGTCCCTCTTTGAAAATCTTCTCCTCATTTGTGTTTTAAGGTCGGGGAGACTCATCTGGGAAGAAAACACATTTAAACACAAGGTGCACAATTGAGGACAGACATAAATATGAGATTCTCGGTGTCCGCAGTAATTAAAAAACGAAACTACAGCGTTACTGTTTCAACATAAAGACAAAAGGTTCACACATTTGTTCAGGCATAAAAAAAGCCACCGGCAAGGTGGCTGAAACTATTTATTACAGAGTCTTTATGGTTTAGGAGCCGGGATACCCAACTTCTTACGCACCAGGGGAAGCAAATCATCACCCGGAGGAGCCACAATAATGGCAGAGGCATCCAGCACATATCCGTAACCGTTATCCTTGGCTACCGCTTTAATGGCATCCATGGCTTTTGTACGTAAGGGCGCTACTTTCTCCTGTGCTTTTTGCTGATACAAATCCTGGGCCTGGTTGTTCCAGTTTTGAATGCGCTGGTATAAAGAAACCAGTTCATCTCTTTTGATTTCCTTCATGCTGGCAGAAAGCTTCATGGAATCTTTTACGAAGATGCTGTCTTTATCATTCAGTTCCTTCATCATATCCTGATACTGCTGAGCAAGTGATTGCTGATATTCTTTCAGTTCAGCATCAGCTTTAACGGCTTCCGGCATTTCTGAAATCAAATCTTCCGTACTGATGTAACCTATTTTGTTTTGTGCAGTAACGGTGAATGCTCCTAAAGCCATCAAACAAACGAATAATACTTTTTTCATGCTTTGTTCTATTTTATAAATTGATTGTCTTTGACACTTTTTAAGGCAGTAAGTAAAAAGCAGACTGCCATATTGTAAATTATTTAACACCCAAACTGCGCAGCACTTCTTCGCTCTTATCCAGTTTTGGGTCGGCAAATATAACGGTAATTCCTTCGCTTTTATCTAAAATAAAATCGTACTGTTTTTCAGTAGCCAGTTTCTGAATGGCCGTATATACTTTATCCTGAATAGGTTTAATCAGCTCCTGACGCTTTTTGAATAAATCGCCCTCAAATCCGAAACGCTTGCGTTGTAAGTCGCGCAGTTCTTTTTCTTTATTGAATAATTCATCTTCTCTTTTCTTTTTTAAATCATCCGGCAACATAACCTGTTCAGCATCATAATCTTTATACATTTTGCTCAACGCGGCTTCCTTCTGATCAATCTCCTGTTGCCACAATTCACTGAACTGATTCAGGCGTGCCTGTGCATTTTTATATTCAGGCATTTTATCGAGGATGAACTTTGAATCGATTACAGCATATCGCTGGGCCTGCACCTGAAAAGCAGTGCAAACTATCAGCATCAACAGGAATAAACGTTTCATATCATGTAGTTTTTTGATTTTAAAATTATTCAGGTTCCTGACCCAGCATGAAAGTAAATTTCGCTGCGCCTTTAATACCTCCATCCTGGGTGTAACGGTCGAGGCCGATTCCATAATCAAATCCTAACAAACCAAACATAGGCAGGAAGAAGCGCATACCTACGCCCACCGAACGTCGCAGTTTAAATGGATTGTACTCTTTAAAATCGTACCAGCCATTGGCTGCTTCAAAGAATGCCAATCCGTAAATGGTACTGCTGGCAGCGGTACTGAACGGATAGCGCATTTCCACGGTGTATTTATTGAAGATGGTGAAGAATTCGTTGGGGCTGCCACCATCAGGATTCACTCTTGGGTTAGAGCTGCTGTAAATTGGATAGCCTCTGTGTGCAATGATATCGTATCCCAACAACGCGATGTTGTTGCTTAAACCGGCATCTCCAATTTGAAAGCGTTCGAATGGCGAAATTTCAAGGTCTTTGTTGTAGCGGCCAATAAATCCGTATTTGGCTGCGGCGCGCAGGATGAACTGTTTACTTTGGTCACCTCCCATCGGCCTGCCAATTGGTACAAACCATTCTCCCGAAAAACGCCATTTATGGAACTCCGGTAATTTAAATTCATTGGCATCTCCTTTGGTAATTCCCATGAGGGAATACGGCAGTGTGAACTGTGTACTCAACACAAAGTTAGAACCACTGGTGGGGAAGATGGGGCTTCCGCCGGTAGAGTTACGGGCAAGCGTAATTTTTGCGTTGATGTTGGTAGACGTTCCGTTACTGAGTCCGCGGAAGATGTTAGAATAATTTTTCAGTCGGTATTGCTGCAGGTTCACTGCAAACACGAGATTGAAATAATCATCGGGCCACTTCAGTTGTTTACCCAGTGCAATTCCAAATCCGGTGGTATTGATGTAAGAATTTTTTCCGCATTCTTTACAGAAGAGTCCGAATGAATCATAGGTGTTCGAATATCTTGTATTGTAATAACTCACCGAGAATGAATTTCTTTTTTTACCTCCCAGCCATGGTTCGGTGAAAGAGAAATTGTAGGAGCGGAACATTCTACCGTTAGATTGCACCCTGAGGCTGAGTCTTTGTCCGTCGCCCCCGGGCAGTGGATTCCAGCTCGATTTTTTGGTGATGTTTTTCAGGGAGAAGTTATTAAACGTAACCCCGAGCGTACCGGTTAAGCCGATGCCGCCACCGAAGCCGGCAGATAATTCCAACTGATCGGCAGATTTTTCTTCTACGGCCCAGTTTATATCCACGGTACCATTGTCGGAGTTGGGGATGATGTTTGGTGAAATTTTTTCAGGATCCAGGAAGCCAAGCTGAGATAATTCACGTTGTGTACGGATGATATCGGCGCGACTGAATTTATCGCCCGGTATGGTGCGCAGTTCGCGCAGGATTACATAATCCTTGGTTTTATTATTTCCGGAAACGGTGATGTTGCCATAGGTTGCCTGTGGACCTTCCGCCATGCGCAATTCAAAATCAATGGTATCGTTGTACACGGCTGTTTCAATGGGCTCTACACGGAAGAACAGGTAACCATCATCCTGATACAGGCTACTGATATCACCACCTTCCATCGACATCTGTCGACCCAACCTTTTATCGAGCAGTTCAAGGTTGTAGATATCTCCCTTTTTAATGCCTAATAAAATATTCAGGATTGAATCAGAATAACGGGTGTTGCCTTTCCATACCAGATTACCGAAATAATATTGTCTTCCTTCATTCACGAGGATATCGATATCGAGATTCCCTTTTNNTCTTTCAGAATCACCGCATCACGATATCCCTGCGCATTATAAAAATCGAGGATCTTCTCTTTATCTTCCTGATACTTGGTTTCGTTGAACTTGGCACCACTGAAGAGTTTCAGCCTCACATACGGATCGAGGTATTCTTTGGTGCGCGTCGGGGTAAGGAATGCGGCCTCTTTTACATAATCTTTAAAGCCGGGGCTTTTGGTTGTATCGCCATAAGGACTCACCACTCTGTCGGGGAACAACGTAATTTTCGACATTTCCTTGGTGCCCTTCATCTGTTTTTTCAACCTCAGGTCTGATTGGGATTCATTGCCGGTAAAGTTGATGGAATTCACCCTTACTTTATTTCCCTTTTGAATTGTGTATGAGATAGAAACGGCATTGGCAATACCTTCCACCATTTTTTCTTCGGTTTCAATACGAACGTTTCTGTAACCTTTATCGTAATAAAACTTTCTGATTACTTCCACGGCGCTAAGCTTCATATCTTCAGTTACCACACGGTCTTTTGCAAGGCCGATTTTGGCGATGATATCATCCTTTTCGGATTTCTTCACACCGAGTACGTCGAGCTGTACAAGCCGGGGCCGTTCCACCACGGCAATCTCTACAAACAAATCATCTCCCACCAGGTTTACAAGGTTGATGCTTACATCTGAAACGAGGTTTTGCTTCCAAAGTTTGGTGATGGCTTTTGAAAATACATCGGTACCG
>DPFD01000190.1:0-2166 GCA_003534175.1 Chitinophagaceae bacterium | reverse complement strand
GATTCCGGCGATGCGGTATTGTTTGGGAAATTTCTGATTGAAAATTTGAGCCAGTTCGGTATTAACGGTTACGGGTACTGTATCGTTCACTTGTGCTGATAGGCCTGATGAAAATGAAAGAAAAATAACTAAGTACAGTATCGACTTCTGATAGAGCCTATGCATCCAAAAAAATTTACTGCGACAATTTAAGCGCATTCGTTATAACAATATGTTAAGCCTGTCATAAAACCCCATTCCAGCGGGCTTTGAAGGCCATTAGCATTCCGGTTTTTTCTCCATTACCTGCTTGCCGGTTTTTCCAAAACGGCGTTGCCTGTGCTGAAAGTCAATAATCGCATCAAACAGGTGGTTTTTCCTGAAATCGGGCCATTTCACTTCAGTGAAGTACAGTTCTGCATAGGCAATCTGATACAGCAAAAAGTTGCTTACCCTGATTTCTCCTCCTGTTCTGATCAATAATTCGGGATCGGGCAGGCCGGCAGTGCAGAGTAACCCTTCAAAATAATCTTTATCAACCTGTTGCACAGTGATTTTGCCAGAAGCAATATCTGCCGCCATTTGCTGAATGGCATGTACAATTTCCCAGCGGCTGCTGTAGCTGAGGGCGAGGATGAGGGTGAGTCCGTTGTTTTGTGCTGTATCGGCGATGGCCTGTTTCAGTTCGTTGCGGGCATTATCCGGGAGCATGTCCACATCCCCAATCACCTGCAGGCGGATATTATTTTTATTGAGGGTGGGAACTTCTTTTTTGATGGTCTCTACCAGCAGTTCCATCAGTCCGGACACTTCGTAGGGCGGGCGTTCCCAGTTTTCGGTACTGAAAGCATAGAGGGTGAGGTATTTTACCCCCAGTTCAGCGGCACCTTCCACCACATTGCGCACACTCTCCACACCATTCAGGTGTCCGAAGAGCCTGTCCTGCCCTCTTTCTTCCGCCCAACGCCCATTACCATCCATGATGATGGCTATATGCTGGGGCAGTTTGTTTGTATCGATTAGTGAAGATGGTTCCATTCCATGACTTGTACCGGCATTCCCTGTACAAGGGCGCAAAAGTACAAAAATCATTTATATCATCCCCAGAAGATGCCGTTCGGGAGTAAATTAATATGAAGTGGGGCAGCGATAGCTGCTGATATTAAAGGAAATCCCTATTTCAGCGATGATATATTGGTCTTTTTGTTTAGAGTTGCCCCGTTGTTGCCCTGCCTGAAACTGGAAGTTTTTGTCAATTTCATAGGACCGGTCCTGCAATAACTGAGCGGTACTGGGCTGACCGCTGGGGCCACCGGGAAAGCTACCGATACCGGCGTAGGTGGTACTTACATCATCAAGGTAATCCGTAGTAGTTAACCTGTTGGAAATTTCGAATGAAATGTTCACTTTTTCGGTGAGGTTATATTTGATACCTACTCCAAATGGTATGGCGATGGCCATGGTGCCATATTGAGAGCGGCCTTCATAATTGGCGTTTTGTCCTTCTGTACCCAATGGGCGCAGGAATTCTTTTTTACCGTAGAGGTAAGCATACGGATCATAGGAAAACACTCCAACCCCTAAGGTTACATAAGGCGTGAACAGATAATTGGGGTCATTGGGCACGAACTTAAAGAAATTGAAATCTCCCTGTACGGCCAGTTCCCAGATATTCGAGTTGAAGCTCAGGTTGCGGAGTTGCTGAAATTCGTTTTTGCTGTATTTATCGGCATACCCTACCTGGGCATAGCGTGCGGCGATGCGCATTCCTATATAGTTCCCAAACTGTTTGCGAAAAAATATACCGAATGCAGGTTTGGGGCGATTGAGCCCGGCGCGGGAGTTCAGGTCGCCGAAATAATGGGCTGCACCGGCGGTAATGCCAAATTCTCCCACCTGGTAATCACCCTGAGATTGTGCCTGGGCAGCGGTGGTACACCACAATGTAGCTGCAATAAAAAGTAGTTTTTTCACACTAATGGATTAATATAATCAATGGGGTTACCCCGCAAAATACTGTAAGTTGGCTATATAACGACAAGGAATAACACTTTGTTATCAGGGCTGATAAACTTTTTCTACCCTCAGCCCGGCGTTCAGCACGTGCAGCAGGGGGTCGTGGCGCATGATATGGCCGATTTGAAAGTAGTATTTACCGGGCTTGATGAATTGCCGGGGCCGTCCGAT
>DPFD01000017.1 GCA_003534175.1 Chitinophagaceae bacterium | reverse complement strand
ATCACTGCCGTAAACACGGCCATAGCACCGGATTGCATACCGAAGGTAGCCGGGTCAGACAGGAAGGAGAACTTTCTGATTTGTCCGCCCTGAAACAACAGTTCATAACTGCCGGGTGTGCTCATGATCCAGTTCATCTCCATAGGCAACAACCCAAACCATTGCTGATAACATCCGTAGGCAGCAATCATCAACGCCGTTAATACCCAGAAACGTACAAAAAACCTGACCTTTTCCGGTGAATCTATCAGCCGGTATGCCGTTACATACATTAGCATAAATACCAGCCAGCGACGTACGGAAGGAAACCAGGCATCGAGGTTGGGCACATTCGGGTTGAACACCTGCGCTATCAGGTAAAAAGTGTATCCCATCAGCACGATGGAAACCATGGTATTCAACAACCGGCCTGAGTTTCCAATTTGTTTACTGCCATGCAGGAAGGAACCCAAAAAAGTGAACAGCATCAGTATTTCCCACACCGGACTGAGTGGCAACAAATCACGGCCTATTAAATGATTTGGATAAAAAACAAAAACGGCAAATAAGGAAGTAACATAAAACCC
The DNA here is from genome assembly GCA_003534175.1 of Chitinophagaceae bacterium. Taxonomy (GTDB): domain Bacteria; phylum Bacteroidota; class Bacteroidia; order Chitinophagales; family Chitinophagaceae; genus Ferruginibacter. The sequence goes on along the minus strand of DPFD01000017.1, from coordinate 6,750 downwards.
CGCCAATGGTTTAAAAAGGCATACATATACCAGTACAATTCCGATAAGCGCCGCCGCGGCGGCCAGTGGAACAAAGAAAAGATCATTTGCTGCCAAAAAACCGGTGACTAGTGATACCAGCAATAATGCTGCAATGCCCAGTGGAGAAATCATTCTTTTTTGCATGATTTCCCGGTACAACCACCTGCCAAAATGATCGGCTGATATATTTTCTAATATGCTCATCAGCAGTTATAAGAATACAATTTTGATGAAGAGATACACCATGATGATAGTAACCAGTGCAATCGCCAGTGATTGAATCAACTTTTCATTATTCTCGCCGGTATTGAATTCAGGTTCCATCATTTCTTTTCCTGTTTTGGTGTGTGAGCGCGTATAGCGTCGTACATTTTCTGAACCGAGTTTTCCCAAGTGTGTGAACGCGCTACGCGTATGCGGTGCTGTATCAGTTGTTGATTATCTTTTTCCTGCAGGCTTTTTTCAATCGCCTGAATGTATTCTTCCGGTCCGTTGCATAAATATACACAATCAGCAAAATCTTCCATGGTTTCGGTGCGTGTAGCCACTACCGGCTTGCCGGTGGCCAGGTACTCATCTACTTTACGCGGATAATTTCCGATGGTGAGTTGATTCACTTTTTGAGGATTCAGGCACACATCAAACCGATGCACATAATCCGGCANNCAACCGGTTTACTTCCAAGGAAATGTACATTGGATAACTGATGCAGGGAAGATTGTTTAAACACATCATCTTCCGGGCCAATCAATACCCACTGCCATTCAGGCTTGAGCCGTGCCATGGTTTCCATCAGGGTAAGATCGAGGCGCATATCGGTAAGAAAGCCGCAATAACCGATGATGGGTGAAGGGATATGGCGGATGTCATCCGGAAATATAGTGGGAGCCTCTGTAAAAAATTCATCGCCACAACCCTGACCGGTATAATAACTATTCGGATTATACCTGGCGGCATAACTGGTTAAGTAGAGTGAATTGGTTACTACCACGTCAACCTTTTTTATAATCTCCGGTTCAGCAAACTGACCATGTTTATTGAAATAAGGTTGCGCCAGCAGGTAATCTCTCAGGTAATACATACTCAGAGCGGGCTGCAGTAATTCCGGCAGGTAGAGTCCGTTATAAAAATCATTATCAATAAACAAAATAGCATCCTTAAAACCCAGTGTAGCTGCTGCTTCGCGGATGGCCTTTGCCAGCAACCGGTTGTTGCGTTTATTCATGTACGTATACAACGCATTGTGAGGCATCCAATTGATAGATTCAAGTAACACCGGCGGGTTAAGCACATAAAGCTGAGGAGCCACTTCAGAGAGAGTGTTCACCCCTTCTTTGATACTCTTTAACCGGTTAATGGTTTTAATATCTTTTGGTGCCTTATAACGGGTAACGCGGTCGAGCGGACGATTCACATACAGCACCCGGTTATGACGCGCAATCACCTGAGCCATATTCTTAAAGTTATGGGCAATATCCAGATCCCAGGGCTGTATCCCCAGCATAATTATATCCCTGCCTTTTACTGTTGCGTTTTCCATTTCGGTTGAAACTTTTCCTTGATGATGTGATATATTTCAGGATAAAACCGTGCCGCATACACGAAGCACATTCCTATTTGCACATTATAATATTTATTCAACAGTATTTGTGTAACAATAAAACCAATAACGTGTGTGATGATGAGCGCATGTGCGGCACCCATAAAACCAAACTGCACAATAAACACATACGACAAAATCACATTGAGTATAGCCATGCCAGTGATGAGGTAAAAATTGATGTGGGGCCTTCCGCCTGAATCTATGATTACTGCCCATTGTTTCAAAAATGCAAGAAACAAGACGGAAACAGCCGTTACCTGCAAGAAGGGAGCCGCATCATAATACTGCTGATCGGCCAGGATGCGTATAATGAACTTAGGAAACAACACGATAAACAACACCACGGGCAAACTGAGACAAAGCGTAGCCCCCACAGTTTTTTCGTAATAGTATTTTATCATGGGTTTATTCGACGCTATTTCACGGTTCGCACTTTTAGGAAACAGGATATCACTCAATACCTGCGAAGGCATATCGGCGAGGTTCAATACCCTTGCAGCAATACTTTGAGAAGCGGTGTACGCTGTACTGCCCAGTAAAGGAGAGAGCATCATACCGCCGGCATTGGCAAAAACCAGCGTGCTCACCCCCGAACCAAAAACATATTTTCCGAAATGCCATAGTTTAGTGAACCACTCCATACTGAATACGAAAGAGTGAGTCAGGTATTTCTTCACATAACGGTAACCCACAAACGAACCAGTGAGTATACCGGCCAGATAAAACAACACCAGGGCGCTTAATGTAACTTTATCCTCAACGAACAGGGCCGCCACCAGCAATGCAAGGGTAACGCCCTGTCGCCAGAAAAAGGTCCAGAATAATTCTTTAAAATNNCCTTGCTGTACATAATCCATTCAAAGTGAGAAAAGGGAATGAGGATAACAATACCCGCGATGAAGAGATAAGTCATGCGCGCCAGTCCTTGTGCATGCAACACCGTTTCGAGCCAGTGTGCAGAGGCAGCAAGGATGCCCATCAGCAAAACGGAGATCAACACATTCAATGAAAATGCGGCCGATAACACCTTTTTGTGTTCATGGTCTTTGCTGTGGTTCAGGAAACGAATCATGGAGGTTTTCACCAATGCCTGGCGAATCAGTTCTACAAAAGAAGTAAGCACCAGAAACAAGGCCCACACCCCCATTTCATCTTTGGTAAGGGCACGTTTAGCCAGTAACATGGTACTGATGACTCCGAAAACAGGAATGGAGAGTTTTTGCAGACCATTGAAAATACCGGAAACAATCCAGCCCTGNNGCCCTGGTATTTTGAATGTGTAGCCATACGGAAAGTTATGGCCTTTTAAGGATTTTAGATTTAACCACACTTTTCAGTATATCGAAAAACGCGGAGGCGGAGGCACGCAATTCCTGTCCGTAGGTTCGTTCAGGAAAGAAGCTGTTGCCCCACTCCTTCTTCCATTTGCCGGAAAAGTATTTTCTGATTTCGGGATCGGTAGGTTCAATTTCATATTTGAAATCGCTTTCCCATTCAATGCGTACCGATAATAAATTAGGATGGGTTCGTTCGGTAATTTTAAATCCGATACTGTGTGTAGGCAAATATTCCTGAATCAGTTCTCCCAAATCATAGCCATAGGTAAAACCCAGTTTGGCCTTATCAACCAGATACAGGATATCGTTGTGTTCGTGCAGAATCCATTTATGAGATTCACGCGGGAATAAATATTCACCCAACAGCGAGGGCGTTTCGAGATAACCGCGTTTACCCACTCTGAACAATTCACTTAAAAACTGTACAGGATTTTCCACATGTTCCAGCACATGGCAGCAAATCACATAATCGAACTCATGATCTTTGAACGGCAGATTCTCACCGTCGGCATTGATGAACTGTTGTTTCTTCAACACTTTAATATCACCGCTGCGGTGGTAATTGGTATCTGTAAATTTATCAACCACTACATTGGCACGCGGGTGTGGGTTGTGCCCTCCGCCTACAACCAGCACATAGTCGCTTCGTTTTACATCAATTTGGAACCTGCTTTTAGGGTTTCTAATCTTCATCCTTTCAATTATTTCAATTGTTTTGCTGTACTCGGGGCTTCCTGCCGTTCCAGCGTAAACAACCATGTAAATTTATATCGTACACTTAGTTTATACAATAGTATGGGCACAATAAGGCTGGTTATAATCCCCGTTACCAGCAGTATGGGCACATTTTCTATCCCCATAAACCGCACCATCACAATTCTTGTGGCTGCCAGCACCATAACGTGTGCCACATATATATACAGCGAATGCCTGCCCAGATGATGCAGCCATTGCAGGGTGTGGTAGCGTTGCAACAGAAAAGCCAGACTCATCACCCAGGCACAGCCGGTTAAGGCGATGATCAGAAACCGGATGGGTTGATGGTATTCCACAAAATCGTAGAAAGGCGTTTCATGCTGCAGGTTCTCCCATAAAAAATACCATTGTGTGAGTACAAATGGAAGGATGAGCATCCCCATCAGTTTCCAGGATTGTAATACACGCAGGTTTTCCTTATCGCGTATAAAACGTCCAATTCCGTCTCCTATTGCATAAAATATATAGTAATGCATGATATCCGCTAAGAAACCGATGTTGATCTGATGCTGACCGATGATGGCTGAAGCATAATACAAGCCAAGTCCGAGCCCGGCATTCTGCCAGAAATTCAATCCGGCCTTTACTTTCATCAGCGCATAACAAACTGACACATTGAAAAGTGCATACAAATACCAGAACTGTTCNNTTCCACCCCTCGTGGTAAATAAAACAACAAACCGTAATCCGCCGGAGTTCGTTGAGCATTCACATAACCCGACAGGATAATTTGAAGCGTAATCTGCAGAAAACCCCAGATGAAATAGGGATATAAAATGGTTCGGGCCTTATTGCCAATGAAGGGTGCCAGTCCGCGTTTTTGCAAGCTACCGGCCACAAAAATCCCTGACACCACAAAAAACAAGGGCATACGAAAGCTGAAAAAGAGGATGTTGGCGTGTTCTAGCGCCATGTAGGCCTGGACATCCAGACCGGCTGCCTTGATACCTTCAAAAACATGCCTGTACAATACCAGGATGATGGCCACTCCTCTTGCATAATCAATCCATGTTTGTCGGTTTCCCTGTAACATGATCAGGCATCCATATTTTCGGTAAGCACTTTATTTAATATAACGCCTTGTTGCTTTTCTTTTTGAGCAATGATGAAGCGGATGGAATCGTGATCGGTTTGTGTGATAGAATTTTCAGCAGAAAATACAGTGAACACGCCTTCTACAAAAGGAATGAGTTCTTTACTGTCTGAATAGAAGTTCAACGCGGCTCCTTCAATAAAGATATAATCATAATTTTCAGAGAGCGCTTCCAGTGCTTTTCCCAAATCAAAATTATACAACACTTCTGCAGGAGTAAGGTTGCCACCGTGGCATCCGATAATATCTAGCCCCTCGTGTGCGGTGTTGGTAACCAGCTTTTGTTGCTTCACCGGTACGTTCCATTTCATGTTAGTGACCAGATCTTCCATCATCACCTCTGCATTCAGCGTGCGCGTAAGGGTATTGTTTGAAAAGTTCAGATCAATCAGCAATACCCGTTTCTTGCTCAGCAATAGGCCCGCCGACAGCGATTCAATCACCGTTGTCTTTCCTGTTTTACGGCGCGTACTGGTAAACAAAAATACTTTCCGATTACTGTTCAGTACTTCAAACCTCAGTTTTCTGATGTTGTTTTTAAACGCGTTGTATTTTTTTCCTTTCAGATCTTCCAGTATAACGGTAAAGGGTGTACGCTTTCCAAAGGAAACCTTGTTCAGCACAATACCTGCTTTTATGCGGGCGTTTCTGGAGAACATCGATGGTGTTTTCTGTGCCGGGTCAAATATTTCCAGGAAGATGAAGAATATGGAGGTAAGCAAAAACATCGACATCCCCGCCAGTGCCATCTTCATCAATGTTTGTTTTGATTCAGGCTGTGCGGCAGGCAATCCCACCTTGGTTTGAATAAAATTGGCTGTGGGGTCGTCTTTCGATAAACCCTGTACCTGAGAAAACTTTTCCTTTACTGTTTTCAGCTGTTCGTTTTCCATTTCCAGCTGCGTGCGGATTACATCGAGCTTCACATTGCTTCCTGGATTCACGTTTGCTAGCCCCATATAGCGGCTGATTCGGGTATTGAAATCATCAATTGTTGATTGGGTGGCGTTCAGCAGGGCTTCCTGCTCATTGATTTCGCGGGTGAGTTTATCTATCTTTTCACGGTCTTTGCTGCGTGAGGTAGAAGCACCGGATTTTTGAATGATCTCTGCCCGCAAATCATCAATCTGTTTTTGCAGTGCCGGATCGTTTCCGCCTCTGCGTGATAGTTCCGCCACCAGATCATTTCTTCGGTTGGTTAACCGAACTACTTCATCATTGTTATTGCCGGTACCGGATGACTGAAGGGCCTGGAGTTGGCTACGTAAATAAGACAATCGGTTTGCATATTCATTGTATTTACCCCGCTGTTCTGCCAGCCGCGTTTCAAGTTCAGTAACGGTTTCCATGGCGCTGGTGGTGCGACTTTCGGGATCAATTGAACCCTGACTGATGCGTTCACTTAGCAACAAAGCCCCCAGACTGTCTACCTTACGTTGTTGTTGTTCCATCAGGCTGCGGATGCTTTCGGTGTTTTCACCGGTACGCATGCTGTTGAGGTTACGATAGTAACTCAGGAATTCGTTGCCAATGGAATTCACCACCCATGCCGACAATTCCGGATTTTCTGAGGCGAAAGAAATATCCAGATAATCACTTCTCCCTAAACGCATCACGGAAAGATTGGAAAGAATAGATTCATAATTGTACCCGTATAATTTCAGGTATTCAATCACCAGGGCCTCATTCATTTTATCGGCGCGCAGGGCAGTATTGTTGTTAAGTTTTTCTGCGAGGATTTTTTTGGCAGAATCGGTGTTCACTTCTCTGTAAACCGGGGTTTCCTTGTCTTTCAGTGAAAGCGTCCGGTATGCATTTACGGGATCCATCAAATCGTGCAGCAACAATGCGTAGGAAACCTTATTCACCACCTGAGATGATTTAATGGTTTCAATTACGTTGTCAAACTTCACATCTACCGTATACAGTTCAATGGCAGT
>DPFD01000213.1:10908-12255 GCA_003534175.1 Chitinophagaceae bacterium | reverse complement strand
AACATCCTCCTTCAAAATTAAACACTGTATCATCGGTCCACCCATGCTCATCATCCCCAATCAGCATACGATTCGGGTCAGCACTCAAGGTGGTTTTACCTGTACCACTTAATCCGAAGAATACGGCTGTATCGCCGTCTTTCCCCATGTTGGCAGAACAGTGCATGCTCAGCACGTTCTTATCATGTGGTAGAATATAGTTCAGGATAGTGAAAATACCTTTCTTCATTTCACCGGTATAACCGCTTCCACCAATGATGATCATTTTTTTGGTGAAGTTTACGATTGCAAAATTATGCTGACGGGTTTTGTCGATCTGAGCCTGAGCAATAAAACTTGGAGCCTGTAAAATGTGCCACTCAGGTTGAAAATTTTCCAGTTCTTTTTCTGTGGGTCTTAAGAACATGTTGTATGCAAACAGATTGTTGGCTGGCATTTCATTCACCACTCGAATGTTGAGACGATGCGCCGGATCAGCACAGGCGTAACAATCTCTTACATAAATTTCACGCTGACTGAGGTGCGCAACCAGTTTAGTATATAAACTGTCGAATACTTCCGGTTCAACGGGAATGTTGAAGTCGTTCCAGTGAACGCTGTCTTTGGTGATATCATCTTTAACAGTGAATTTGTCTTTCGGACTCCTTCCGGTAAACTCTCCGGTTTTAATCACCAAAGCGCCGGTGTCATTCAGTTCACCCTGTCCTAATCGGATAGTGTGTTGTGCAAGTTCATCGGGTGTTAATTGGTAATGTACAGTTTGAGTTTTGGATAAACCCAGTTTTTCCAGAGCGGCCAATGGAGCAACCGGGGCGGTTGAAATTGACATGATGGCAATTTTTTGGTTAGAATTAAGAAGTGCAAAGTTAAGCATTAAAATAAAAGGTGCAATTTTTTGTGTAGCCCTGAACGCATTGAGATTCAGTGTTAAAACAGCAAAAGGGAGTATAGAACCAGAATGGAACCGTTCATCCCGCCGCCGAAGGGATACTATCAGGTTTAACGTATATTGCAGCTACTTAAGGAAACTCAAACAGGCATTTATGAAACATCTTCCCCTGAATCCGGATATTTTCCGTCAGAATCGCAAACGTTTTATGGCTGAAATGGCCCCAAAATCTATTGCCATCTTCAACAGCAACGACGAATTGCCCACCAATGGCGATGCCCTGCATCCCTTTGTACAGAATTCAGATTTATACTGGCTAACCGGCATTGAGCAGGAAGATACCATGTTGGTATTGATGCCCCACAACCCCGACCCTCAGTACCGTGAAGTGTTGGTACTGGTGCGCCCGAATGAGTTGAAGGAAAAGTGGGATGGACACCGACTACGTGCCTCAGAAG
>DPFD01000213.1:9360-10903 GCA_003534175.1 Chitinophagaceae bacterium | reverse complement strand
CCCTGGATGGATTGCTACAACCATGGATTCATGGAAGCGAAAACATTTATCTCAATACCAACGAAAACGATCGCAAACACAATCAGGTGTTGGTAAGGGATTACCGTTATGCAAAAGAAATGCAGGAGCGATATCCGCTGCATCAGTATAAACGCAGTGCGGCCATTCTGAAAGAACTCCGCGCCATAAAAACACCGCTGGAAATTGAGGTGATGCAACAGGCTATGGACATCACCCGAAATACTTTTTTAAGGTTGCTGAAGTTCATCCGCCCCGGTGTGATGGAATATGAAATTGAAGCGGAAATTCAACATTCATTTTTGAGTCAGCGTGCTAGCGGCCCCGCCTACGGATCCATCATTGCCAGTGGCGACAGCGCCAGGGTATTGCATTATGTTGAAAACAACCGGGAGTGTAAAGACGGTGATTTGATATTGATGGATTTTGGTGCACGTTATGGTAATTACTGTGCCGATTTAACCAGAACCGTACCGGTAAACGGCAAGTTTACACGTCGTCAGAAAACAGTGTATAATGCTTGTTTGCACCTGCATCATTATGCAGCCAGCATATTAAAGCCCGGTATTTCTATAGTAGATTATACAGAAAAAGTAGGAGATGAGGCAACGGTGGTTTTTCATAAAATCGGACTGCTAAAAAAATCGGACATTAAAAATGAAGATCCGGCCAATCGTGCGTACCGCAAATATCTGTACCATGGCATTTCTCACCATTTAGGTATTGATGTACATGATGTGGGAACCCGCACCGAACCTATCCGTCCGGGAATGGTGTTCACTGTTGAACCCGGAATATACATCGAAGAAGAAGGCATGGGCATCCGCATTGAAAATAATTTCTGGATAACCAGGAACGGGAATAAAGATTTGATGAAGCATATTCCGATTACAGTGGAAGAGATAGAGGCCCTGATGAAAAAATAATTGAATAACCTTATCCTACAGTTTTGAGACACATTCCCAATTTATTTACGTTGCTGAACCTGGTGTTTGGTTTCATGGCCATTATTGTTACGTTACAAAATGGCATCACCATTCAATACACCGAGGACGCTTCTCAGTTTATTGACGTGACAGAAAATCTGGTGCTGGCATCGGTTTACATTGCCATTGCGGCCTGTATTGATTTCCTGGACGGTTTTGTGGCACGGCTGATGCGGGCCAGCTCTGAATTAGGAAAGCAACTCGACTCCCTGGCAGATGTGGTAAGCTTTGGCGTTGCACCCGGTATGATTGTGTACCAGTTTCTCCGCTTAAGTTGGGCCAAGGAAGCATCCGGAATCGATGTTTACTGGGGGCTGTTATTGCCTGCCGTACTCATTCCGCTGGCTGCGGCCTACCGGCTCGGGCGTTTCAATCTCGACCGCTCACAGGAATATGGTTTTAAAGGAGTGCCGGTTCCTGCAGCAGGATTACTCATCGCGTCTTTTCCATTGATTTACTGGTTTAGCGGTAACGAAACGGCTATTTCCTTGTTGATGAATCAATGGGTGTTGTACGCAGTGATATTGCTGGTAAGTGGC
>DPFD01000213.1:9139-9344 GCA_003534175.1 Chitinophagaceae bacterium | reverse complement strand
CCAATGATGGCCTTCAAGTTTAAAGAAAGATCTATTCCGGCCAATTTGCCACAAGTGATGCTGGTGGTGATTGCAGTGGTTGCCACACTTTCACTGAAATGGATCGCGGTGCCGGTCATCTTTTTGTCCTACATTATTTTATCTTTGATTTTTAAGAAAAAAACATGAAATACACAGCACAGGTAAAAGTGATGCCATTAAAAGA
>DPFD01000213.1:0-9129 GCA_003534175.1 Chitinophagaceae bacterium | reverse complement strand
GTTGAACAATCTCGGTTTACATGCAGTGAGCGATGTGCGAATTGGTAAACACATTGATCTGGTGGTGGAAGCATCCAGTCCGGAAGAAGCCAAAACGGTAGCAGCCCATGCTGCCAGGCAATTGCTCGCCAATCCTGTCATGGAAACATTTGAAGTAGAGGTTGTATAATCATGTTGTACATTGTACCTACANNCCAGTTGGTAATTTGTCTGACATTACTTTTCGGGCTGTAGATGTTTTAAAACAGGTTGATCTCATTCTGGCCGAAGATACCAGAACGTCCTCTGTTCTGCTCCGTCACTACGGTATTCAAAAACCGGTTACGCCTTATCATCAGCACAACGAACATAAGGTTGCCTCTCATCTGGTGCAACAACTCCTGCAGGGAATGCAAATGGCACTGATTACAGATGCCGGAACTCCCGGTATCAGTGATCCGGCTTGGTTGCTTATACGCACCTGCATCGATCACGGGGTTGAAGTGCAGTCTCTCCCAGGTGCTACTGCATTTGTTCCTGCTCTGGTGAACAGCGGGTTGCCTACCAACCGGTTTTGTTTTGAAGGATTTCTTCCGCTGAAAAAAGGACGTCATACTTTACTCACGAAACTGGCTGTTGAAGAACGTACCATCATTTTATATGAAAGTCCGATGCGGCTGGTAAAAACCCTGGCGCAGTGCATTGAATATTTCGGTGAAGAAAGGCGTTGTTGTGTCAGCAGGGAACTCACAAAAAAGTTTGAAGAAAACAAACGCGGCACCCTACGGGAAGTGCATGATTATTTCGCCGGCAAACCCGTGAAGGGTGAATTGGTGATTGTAATAGAAGGTACAGGCGATTGAGCCGTTTTGTTTTTCTGTTTTCATTAGGATTAAATCATTTAATTTCCGCAGTAAAATTTTTATCTCATGAAGTGGATTGTAGCATTTTTCTTTTCCGGATTTGTTCTTTCAGTGCAGGCACAGAGTGCATCGTGGCAGCAGAAGGCGCAGTATACCATGCAAATTGATATGGATGTACAAACCAACCGGTTTACCGGAAAGCAAAAACTGGTGTATTCGAACAATTCACCCGACGCACTGAACAAGCTGTTTTATCATTTGTATCTGAATGCATTTCAGCCGAACAGCAGCATGGATGTGCGCAGCCGCGAGCTGGGTAAAAAAATGGTGTTTGGTAATCCTGATTGGGATTCACGCGTAAAAGACCGTATCGCCAATCTCAAACCGGATGAAATTGGATATCAGAAAATTCTATCTATAAAACTCAACGGAGTTGCTCAGAAGTTCACCTATCATGAAACCATTCTTGAAGTGCATTTGAGTAAGCCCATACTGCCCGGTACCAAAGCGGTTTTGGATATGGAATTTGAAGCACAGGTACCTTTGCAAATTCGGCGCACCGGGAGAGATAATCCCAGAACGGGCGTTCGGTACAGCATGAGCCAGTGGTATCCTAAAATATGCGCGTACGATCAGAACGGATGGCACCCGAATCCTTATGTGGCCAGAGAGTTCTACGGGGTGTTTGGTGATTTTGATGTGAGCATCACCATTGATAAGGATTATAAAATTGGAGCTACCGGCGTACTCACCAATGCGGCAGAAATAGGATGGGGGTATGATCAGCCGGGTACGGCCTTAAAACCGGTTATCACAGCCAAACGCACCTGGAAATTCAAGGGATCGAATATTCATGATTTTGTATGGGCTGCCGATCCTTCGTATATACATATCCGTAAGAAGGTTCCTGCCGGTCCGGATATTCATGTAATCTACAAACCTAAAGAAGGTGAAAGCGGCATTGATCCTGATTGGGAACGCGTGGCAGATGCCACCATACAGGTGTTTCCGTTTATAGAAAAACATTTTGGAAAGTATCCTTACCCGCAGTATTCATACATACATGGTGGCGACGGGGGGATGGAGTATGCCATGGCTACCTTAATTCAGGGTCCTTCACTGGGTACGGCTTTTCATGAACTGATGCACAGTTGGTACCAGATGGTGCTGGGTTTCAACGAAAGTGTTTATCCATGGATGGATGAAGGGTTTACCAATTACACCGAAGAACTGGCGATGAAAAACTATACCGGCAAATCATCATTACAAGGCTATCGCGATAGGTTAGAGAAGCAGTTTGATAAGCGTTTGGAAGAACGCATTGCCATCTTGCCAGAAGATCATTCCGGTGCGTATGATAATNNTGAAGAGCCGCTCACCACCCATGCCGATCATTTCAATACCAATTTTGCATACGCCATAGCTTCATACTCTAAAGGTGAAATTTTCCTGTCGCAGCTTGGTTATATAGTGGGCGATGCCGTGCGCGATAAAATACTGCTGGAGTTTTACAAACGCTTTACATTCAAGCATCCCGATGCCAATGATTTTATGCGGGTAGCCCGCAGCGTGAGTAACCTGGAACTGAACTGGTATAAAGATTTATGGGCCGGCACAACCCAAACCATTGATTATGGTATCGACAGTTTGTGGGAGGAGCAGGGTAAAGCGCGTATACGGCTGGCACGCGTAGGGCAAATGCCCATGCCTATAGATGTGAAAATCACGTATCAGGACAGCACCGTGTCATGGCATTACATCCCGTTGAATCTGATGTATGGAGCCAAAAAGCCAGAAGCAGGGCATGGCAAACCGGTTGTGGAAACACCCTGGTTGTGGACGCATCCTCAGTACACATTCTCTGCCACCATGGGATTGCGGCAGATCCATTCCATAGAGATTGACCCTTCCAAACGCATGGCCGATGTGGAGCACCGGAACAATCAGTTAACGTTGAATTGGTAACGGGTTAAGCGGGCTGGTGTAACATGAATTTGTGCTGGAAATAGGGTTCATGGAAAAACTGTTCCAGCTCCCATATGTAGGGTTTGCATCCGCTCTCCATGATTTCCTGTGCAAGGTCGCCGCCCTTCAGGCATATCAAACCGTTATGAGGCGATGATTTCTTTTTGAGCAGGGGCCTGCTCCAACGCCATAAATTCCCGAGGGGAGCCACGGCCCGGGATACTACAGTGTCAAACTTCCGGTGCTTAATATCTTCAACGCGTGTATGCGATACCGTTACATTACGGATGTCGAGGGTGTTACAAACTTCTTCCACTACCGTGAGTTTTTTTCGGATACTGTCTACCAGATAGAATTCAACATCCGGAAAAAAAATGGCCAGCGGTACACCCGGGAATCCGCCGCCGCAGCCCAGGTCCATCACTTCATCACCTGCATTGAATTCAAACTGGGCGGCAATGGAAAGAGAATGCAGCACATGGTGGAGATAAAAGTGATCCATGTCTTTACGGCTGATGACATTGATCTTCGCATTCCATTCCGTGTAGATGGGCAGCAGGTTTTTAAACTGTTCGTTTTGCCTGGGGGTGAAGTCAGCAAAATATTTCTGTAGTATTTCCATTTACTTCCAGTTCTTGTTCGGTTTGCGTATCAATGCTCCTGCAAAGATGATATAATAGAAGAACATCCAGATGTCCAGCAGCGGGAAATACGGAATGAGGTCTTTCTCATCCAGCTTTTTCATGGTTTTGGCAAACACAAAACTCTGTATTATCCACCGAAGACCTATAATGCCCAGCGCGATGCGCCAGTCGTACCATATTGCCGCGCACACCCCTAACGGATAAAATAAAAAGTGAGACAAGGCATAGGTGCCCAGTAAAAAGCGATGAAAGCCTTTGTAGAATTTACCGGTGGTATAATGACGCATTTTTTGCTGGCGCCATTGCGACCAGGTAGATGCGGGCTTGCTGATGGTAAAACTGTCGGGATGAATTTGAATGGCCGTGTTTTTTTTATTTGCCACTTTGTTAATGAACAGGTCGTCGTCTCCACCGGGGATATGGTTGTGGGATGAAAACCCTTTTTGCCTGAAGAAAACCGTTTTTTTATAACTCAGGTTTCTGCCCACGCCCATGTATGGAATGCCTGCCCGGGCATAACTGAGGTATTGTAGAGCCGCATGAAATGTTTCCCATCGGATGAGTTTGTTCAGCATGCCCTTTTTCTTGGCGTACGCGCCATAGCCGAGTACAATCTCCGTATCCGGACCGTAGGCTTCCTGCATGCGTTCTATCCAGTGTTCAGAAGCGGGGATGCAATCTGCATCGGTGAGCAGTACCACTTCATACTTAGCCGTTTTAATGCCGATGCTTAGCGGAAATTTTTTTCCGGGAATCATTTTGGCTTCCTGTGTTAAATCCACAATATGCAGCTGCTTAAATGTTTTCCGCAATTCCTCGAGCAGGTACTTGGTTTCGTCGTATGAATTATCGTTCACCACAATAATTTCATGTGTTGATCTGTAGGCCTGCACCAGGCTGCCGGGCAGGTTACGGGCAAGGTTATCCGCCTCATCTCGCGCGCAAATAATCACACTCACGGAAGGTGTTTGGTTTTCACTTTTCGACTTGGGTTTATAAATGGCCAGCCGGATGAAAAAGTAGAGATAATAAAACAGTTGTATGGCTGCCACCAGTACAAACAGGGCAAACAACATAAATTTCCAATGATGCAGAAGTTGCTCAAAATACATGGGCGCAAATGTAAATGAAGTTCGCTCTATTTTTGAAATGAATTATACAGTGTGCCCTTGGTATCTTTGCACTCAATTCAAGTTATGGCGGCACTCACTTTTACCCTGAACGGACAGGATAAGCAATCCAAAGCGCGGGCAGGTACCATAGTAACAGATCACGGGGAGATTTCAACCCCTATTTTCATGCCGGTAGGTACGGTGGGCAGTGTAAAGGCTGTAACTCAGCAGCAGTTGAAGGATGAGGTGCAGGCGCAAATAATTCTGGGCAACACTTATCACCTATACCTGCGCCCGGGTACAGACGTGCTGGAAAAGGCGGGCGGATTACACCGGTTTAATGGCTGGGATAAGCCCATCCTTACCGACAGCGGTGGCTTTCAGGTTTTCTCCCTTTCGGCCCAGCGAAAAATCAATGAAGAAGGTGTGGTGTTTCGTTCTCATATAGACGGGAGTAAGCATTTGTTTACCCCCGAAAAAGTAATGAATATACAGCGGTTAATCGGGGGGGATATTGTAATGGCCTTTGATGAATGTCCACCCGGAGGAAGCGATTACGCCTATGCTAAAAACTCAATGGAACTTACCCATCGCTGGCTGAACAGGTGTTGGGATCATTTTCATCAGACACCTGACCGTTACGGATATACGCAGAATTTATTTCCGATTGTACAGGGAGGCGTACATCCTGATTTGCGAAAAGCGTCCTGCGATTTTGTTTCTTCTAAAGATGCGGTGGGAAATGCCATCGGCGGATTGAGTGTGGGAGAGCCGCTGGATAAAATGTATGAGATCTGTGCATTGTGTTGTGAGCATCTGCCGGAATCCAAACCGCGTTACCTCATGGGGGTGGGAACACCCTGGAATATCCTGCAATGCATTGGTATGGGGGTGGATATGTTCGATTGTGTGATGCCTACCCGCAACGGCCGAAACGCCATGTTGTTTACTTCAGAAGGCGTAGTAAACATCGACAATAAAAAGTGGGAATATGATTTCTCACCGTTGGATGAAGGAATTGGTGAAGGGGTGAGTACTTATTATTCCAAGGCCTACGTGCGGCATTTATTTAAAAGTGGTGAATATCTGGGCCTGATTATTGCGAGTATTCATAACCTGGCTTTTTATTTGTGGCTGGTGGGCGAAGCGCGCAGGCACATTTTGGCCGGTACGTTTGCCTCATGGCAGGTAACCATGATAGAAAAGTTGCAACGCAGGTTGTAATCTATTCATAATAATATATTTTCTTATTTTAGGCACTCAAAACCTCCTCTTATGAAACAAATACTATGGTTACTGCTGTGTATTCCTGTATGGAGCCTGGCACAGGTTCAGGAACAGGATGCAAGTATTCCTAAAGATGCGCCCATTCATGTGCACATCACCGATTTTAAAAAAAATGCCAGTCCGAATGAGATCATTGTTTTTCGCAGCACGAAAAACGGGCGTGAATATCAGGGTATTTCGGGAGAGGATGGAAAGTTTGCCACCCGCTTGCCGGCAGGCGATAAATATGAAATATTCATTTTAGGCTTTAAGGATTCCACCAGTTACAATATGTTTGAAATTCCGGCACTGGAAGGGAATGCGTATTACAAGGATCCGTTCAAGGTTGATATTCAGTTTGAGCCCTCGCGCACCTTTGTGTTGGAGGATTGCAATTTCGAAACCGGAAAGGCATTGCTGGAACCTGAATCGTATGCGGTGATAGATGAGTTGGTCAGTTATTTAAAAAGAAAGCCGGATCAGCGCATTGAAATTGGCGGGCATACTGATAATGTGGGCTCTGCTGCGAGCAATAAAAAATTGTCGGAAGAAAGGGCAAATGCCGTGAGGAGTTATATTATTTCGCGTGGCATTGAGGCTGACCGCGTTACGGCAAAAGGATATGGCATGTCTGAACCGGTAGCCGATAATAAAACGGAAGAAGGCCGTGCTATGAACAGGCGAACAGAGGTTAAACTGTTGGATTAATGCAGGTTGATGTTTAATTTCGCTTACAAACAATTCAAATAATTACGGAACATTCAACCTGTTAATTGTTCAAACGCATTAATACAGTTTCCTGGCTTTTAATCCTGCAGGGATAAACAAATCCCCTTCGTCGTACATGTTAATGTAGAGGGTGAGGGTGTCTTTACTTCCGTCCCAGTAAATTCTGTATCGGTCCATTAACCCCACTCCGTCAAAACCATTGGGCGTTTTAAAGGCACAACAACTTCCGGCTCTGTGGTATTTTACAGTTTCACCATTCGGGCCAAGTAATGCGTTTAAAAATCTGCGCTGATTATCCGGCCCCATCGATTTATTTACTCCTCCTACATCAATCGAGTACGCAGGGTCGTAACCATATTTGGGGTTGTTAGCAGGCTGGAGTAAAAGATAGGTGTAGTTGTTGATGAGCACAATGGGTTCTTTTCGGCTAACGTTCTTTTCAGTTAGCGTACTTTTTTTGGAGGAGGTGCATGCCATGAAAAGTATGCACAGCAAGAAAACCTGAAGGGCGTTGAAAATGGATTTTTGCATGATGACTGTTTTACCCGTTTTTAATCTGATTAAGTTACTACATATCTGTGAGGGTGCCAACTTCCAAAGCCATTCGTGATCTTTTCTTATGGATCGCAGATGGACATTATACAGAAAGTGTTCAATAAATGTGTTACCCATACAGTAAGTTGATTTGCTCACAATAGAAGTGATAGTTCTCTGCCATAGGAATGTCAAAGCTCCCTATCGTTTCGTATTGTTATCAGTAGACTTATCCGTACGGTTGTTTATAAAGATGAGCAATACCATCAGCCCCGAGAAGAGCGCAGCAACCAGTAAGGCATTAATTGCAACTTTTGCGTGTCCCAATGCAGTTACATCTATAAAAGGATAAGGGTAAAAATCACTGTAGTATCCTCTGATGATAATATAGATCAGGTAAATCACGGGGTATAGCAACCATAATGGAATGGATGAATAGGAGATGGCTTTAGTTCTTCCATATAACATCCAGAAAATAAAGGTGCAGAGTGGAACAACGGTGTGCAGGAGTTCATCCACTATTTTATTGAATCCTTCCGGTTTCCACAATGGCCGTAATATAATCTGGTATATCAACCCCACCACCAGGATATACACGGTGATAGCGGTGTAGTATGGTGGAGTGTGATGAGTACATTCGCTATCCATACGGTTCAGTCGAGAAAACATCCATAAGAAACAGGTTGCCACCAGGCTGTTGGTCAGTATGGTGAAGTAACTGAAAAAACGGATGGTGGTTTCAGCCGTGCTTACCGTAGTAATATCAAACATTAAGAAAAATTGTGCTACCACGGCAAACAGGGCAGTTACACCAATCAACAGGGAGAATGTTTTTTTAACTGACATCTGGGTGTTGGTTTATTTTAGGGTACGCCCGGGCGTTATGCAAATTTTTTTAGCGCGGTTAAGTTGCTATAATGTTCCGGTTCGGTAGGGTGGGTGTGGGTTCTGAAATTTTTATGGATGGGCCATGCTTTTAACGGTATATCATTGCAGGGGGTGCTGAGGATGCTGCGGATGTCGGTTTCTTTCAGTTCGGGGGAAATCCAGTCGTCAGCCATGGACTGACTGAGTATAAGCGGCATTCTTTTTTTGGTATTATGAATTTGTGCCATCCATTCATTGGCCTCCGTGGTAACAATGGCAAAAGTGTCGATGGTTTCACTGGTTTGCTGATCGGTCCATGGTTGCCATATTCCGGCGAACAATAAATAATCATCCTGTTCAGCGGTAATGCAGTAAGGGATTTTCTCTGTCTTTTTCTCTCCCGCTATGCTAATATGTTGCCATTCAAAAAACCAGGATACGGGTAAAAGACAACGCCTGTGCATTGCGGCATGTTTAAAGAGTTTGCTGGTCAGTAATTTTTCTGCAGTAGCGTTGAGGGTGGGTATGCCTTTCTTTCTGGATTCCATCAGTTCTTCGGCATTCTTAATCCAGAAGGGGATGAATTCCCAATGGGCGACGGCGCTTTCGGGTTGGTTGTGGCTACCGGCCCGGATGATTTCCACGAGCTCATATTCAAATCCGCTGTGCAATGCGCGCAAGGGCACTTTTTTTCCGTATTCGATTTGTTGCTCACGAATTCGAACGTGTTTTATTTTCTTTACATCATATCCGAGGTAATAACACATTCAATATTTAATTATAATTATCACCAAGATAAAAAAAGCCATGACACAATGTGCACGGCTTTCTGTGGAGATTTATAAAATTATTTATGGCAAAGTGGCACTCAGCAAAAAGGTTTGAGTGTTTACACTGTCCTGTACGCCCATGAAATCGATACTGAGAATGGTACTGTTTTCAATGAGTCCGTAACGGGGTGCGTAGTATGAGTTAATATCAGAGAACAATCCGGTAACAGGTGTGCTGATGGGCGGGGTGCCTACCACGGCCGAAACGGTTGTTTTAATATGTTTTACACCGGTGTAATTGTTTCCTCTGACTGTACGGGTAGTATTAGACGCTATCACCTGATTGTTCAGGGTAACGCTGAGGGGAACGGGGGTGCCGCCAAAGTCTACATTGAAGGAG
>DPFD01000193.1:833-9682 GCA_003534175.1 Chitinophagaceae bacterium | reverse complement strand
GAAGAGGCTGGTATTGTTTTCTCCCGGTTCCAAAGCAGAGAACGTGCTTGAAATCAGCAACCTGCACACCGGCGAGTTGGATAAGGCCATCGGCGAAAAAGATGCGGCCGTGTTGCGGGAAGATGTGGAATTGCTGGATGGAGTGTATGGAGCACTGAATGTGGAGGATTATTTGAGTGGCGATATCGCGCCGGTATTCTATGGTAGTGCCATCAATAATTTTGGAGTGAAGGAGATGCTGGATACGTTTATTGACATTGCGCCCACACCCAGACCGCGGGAGACTACCGTTCGTTTGGTGAAACCGGAAGAAGAAAAATTCAGTGGATTTATTTTTAAGATACATGCCAACCTTGATCCGAAGCATCGCGACCGCATAGCGTTCCTCAGGGTGTGCAGTGGGAAGTTTTCAAGGAACAAATATTACCGGCATGTGCGCCTGAAAAAAGACATCCGCTTCTCCAATCCATATAGTTTTATGGCGCGGCAAAAGGATGTAATTGAAGAAGCTTTTCCCGGCGATGTGGTAGGTTTATTTGATACCGGTAACTTTAAAATTGGAGATACACTCACCGAAGGCGAATCATTTTACTTCACTGGAATTCCAAGTTTCTCACCTGAGATTTTTAAAGAGGTGGCTAATAAAGACCCTATGAAAACCAAGCAGTTGGAAAAGGGTTTAAACCAGTTAACAGATGAAGGGGTAGCACAGTTGTTCACGCAGTTCGGTGGGAATAAGAAGATTATTGGATGCGTGGGTGAGCTACAGTTTGAAGTGATCCAATACCGGCTGTTGCAGGAGTACGGAGCCTCGGTGCAGATGAATGCGTTGCCTTTTTACAAGGCCTGTTGGATTACCAGCAAAGACCCCAAAAAGCTGTTGGAATTTACACGATTTAAGCAGGCGAATATCGCGGAAGATAAAGATGGCCACCTGGTATATCTGGCACAAAGTGAATGGTTCCTCAACACAGAGCGTACCAACAACCCCGACATTGAGTTTCATTTCACCAGTGAGATTCACAAGTAATCAGGACTTTTTGGTTTTACAGGTATTGATGCCGAGCAGGGTGTAGAGCGGACAAAAACCAATGATGCTCGTAAATACAAAAACGCCACCCAGNNACAACAATACCAGCCCCAGCGTGCCCTTGATAACGCCGGTAGCATACAAAACGGCAATTGCTGCCGCAACTAAAAACCGAATGGTTTTGTCGGGTGTACCCATGTTATTTTTCATACACTAAAGTTTAGCGGTTATTGTTCACTGAATGTAAGCGAATTTATGTAGATGGGGAAATTTGATGAGGTGTTTTTCAGGATATTTCTTTGGCCTATCGTATCAATACCACATTGCCTTTTTTATTCATTTTACCACAAGGTGTGTCTGCAATAACATAAAAGACATAATTACCGGCATTAGCTTGTTTTCCCTTGTAATTGCCGTCCCAACATTCATTCATGTCTCTTGTTTCAAATACCAAATCTCCCCATCTGTTGTAAATAGCAAAGTAAACATTTCTAGCATCCCCCCACTTTCTAATTCCAAAACAATCATTTAACCCATCACCATTCGGAGTAAATGCATTGGGGATAGCATAGGCTTCCAGTACTCCCATAGCTGTAACCGTTATGGTGTCCGAATTTGAACATCCCCTAACATCTGTGCCAACAACCACATACTGGGTAGTTGCTGTTGGTGAAGCAATCGGGTTTCGAATACTTGTGCTGCTCAATGTAGGATCAGGTTGCCATTGATATTGGCTGGCACCTGATGCTGTTAGTCTTGCTGTTTTTTGTGAGCAATTAATGTTGTTCGATTTTTGAATAGAAACGTTGGGCAGCGGATATACAGTTACATCAACTTCAAAATTTCTCTCATNNGGAGCATAATAAATCTTTAATTGTTACAGTATAAGTAGTAGTAGCAGTTGGGGTAGCAATTGGGTTAATCACATTGCTGTTCGATAAGTAACTGGCAGGAGACCATACATATTGGTAATTGAAACCATTTGCGCCATCCAGCTCAACTTGTTGACCTTTGCACATTGCCTTATCTGGTGGAGGTGCCAAATTGTTTGGGGTTCGGATGCTTACAGCAACTGTGTCTTTGCCTATACAACCGAAGTTATCTGATCCGGATACAATGTAAACCATTCCTGTACTACTTGAAAAGACAGGGTTGTTTACAGAAGGATTGCTCAGATAAGTGGGAGGGGACCATTGGTAAGTGTTAGCTCCTGTTGCACTCAAAACAGTAGGAGAATTGCTGCAAACAGCAGTGTCTGGTGTAGCGGTAACCAATGGCAAGGGCCTGTTGGTAACCATAACTGTGTCTGAAATTAAGCAACCACCGATAGGGTCAATGGCACTAACCACAAGCATTTGTGTTGGATTAATCCCTGAATATAGCGGGTTTGATGTAGTTGAATCGTTCACCAAATTTCCTGGCGTCCATTGATAATTCGTAAAACCTGAACTTGTTGTGAGCCTCAATGTTGTACCACGGCAAATGGCGGTATCAGGGATTGTATTGAATGGAGGAGATGGCTTAACGGTCAGCGTTAACGTAACTATTGAATCACATCCATTGTTACTGGTAAGGGTAGCATTGTAGTTACCGGGAGTTTGAATGTTTAAACCGTTCCAACTGTACGGAAATGAACTGTTGCAAATCTCTTCCGAAATTGAGCTGGTTACCGAATTTCCTACTTGAAGTTCAATCGTAGCTAACGAATCGCAACCTGCCTGAGAAATCAGGTTTGCCGTATAAGAGCCCGGCCCGTTCAAGGTTAACCCATTCCAGGTATAGGGTAATTGAGCAGTACAGATGCTTCTTTGAGTTGTGCTGGTTACAATTGAGTTCACTTGAAGCTGGAGAGTTGCAATAGAGTCGCAGCCATTGGCACTGGTTAAATTGCTTGTATAGGTGCCCGAAGAATTAATAGTTAGCCCATTCCAGTTATACGGTAAAGCACCGGAACAAATGCTTGCGTTGGTATTACTGCTTCGTACAGGGTTTACCGTTAAGTTTAAATTAGCTGTTGAATCACAACCGTTTGCTGCGGTCAGACTGACAGAATAGTTTCCTGAGCTATTGAAAGATTGTCCATTCCAGTTAAATGGAGTGGCATTGGAGCAAATGGTTTGAGCGGAGTTTGAAGTGGACGAAGGCAGGAGAGATAAATTTAATCTGGCTATTGAATCGCAACCCAGAGAATTCATTAATACAACCTGATAGTTACCAGAGGATGTAATGGATTGGCCGTTCCAGGAGTATGGAATTTGACTACTACAGATTGTTTCGTTACTTAAGCTGTTCGAAACCGGATTGATGGTAAGATTTAAAGTTGCTACAGAATCGCAATTGCTTGTGTTTGTTAGCTCAGCGCGGTAAGTACCTGAGGTGGTTAAAGACTGTCCATTCCAATTAAAAGGAGCCTGGTTACTACAAATCGTAAGCTGATTAAAACTTCTGATGGTATCCTCTATTGTAAGGTTTAAAGAAACGGTAGAATCGCAACCAGCTGCTGAAGATAACAACGCAATATAATTTCCACCCGATGTAATATTCTGACTATTCCATGTATATGGTAATTGTGCGGGGCATATAGATTGTGATAGGTTTGTAAAAGGTAATGGGTTGACAGTAATGGTTAAAGAATCCCTCGCAGAACAACCGGGAGAAAGGGTAGAGGTGACATATAGTTTAGTTGTATTGCTTACCGTAACGGTTGGGGTTGAAGAAGCAGGGTTATTAAACAAAACGGCGGGAGACCAGGAGATTGTGCCATTCCCATTGGCACTAACAGAAGTGGATACTGGCCCATTGGAGCAAAATTGTTGATCCGGACTCACAGCAACATTAGCTTCTACAATATTTAAGGAGAGTTCGCTGCTGTCAATACACCCATTCACATCAGCTCCATATAGCTTAACAGTATAACTACCGGGTGTTGAATAAACATGCGAGGGGTTAGCATTGGTTGAAATATTACCATCACCAAAATCCCATTCCCAGCTAATGATTGGATTTGATCTGGTGAAACCTTGAGCATTGAATTGAAATCCGGTACATGAAGTTTGGTTGCGGCTTATCCTGACAGAATCAATGTTAGGGGAGTAGGTGGTAATGTCAACAGGCAATACCAAGTCGAAAAGATTTAATCCGGAATTCCCCACGGTAGCACCATTTATGGCATTCCCTATATTGGTGTTCACGCCATGTTGTCCCCCTGAAATTGCAGTGGTTGCATTCGCCGGTGTTGAGTTTTGTTTAAACCATGTAACGCCTCCGCTTCCACCTCCACCAGGGCCAAGACTTCCAATGTTTTCACCATTCATGTCAGCACCCTTCCCACCTTGTGCGCTAATAGTAATATTGTCAATAAACTGATTGACATCTAAAAGGATAGTTCCTCCAGCACCACCACCGCCCATACCTTCATGGCAATATCCAAAGTTTCCATTCTGAACACACTCTGCGCCATTTCCGCCATTTGATACAATATGATTACTATTTGAAATTACTCTATCCGCTTTTATTATAATGATACCTCCTCCATTTCCACCACTTGAATTGAATCCAATATTGTTACAATGGCCAGCACCGCCGCCACCGCCCATAAATATTTTATTGTTGCTGTTGTTGTAAAGAAGGGGTTTGCCACCAATACCTCTGTTGTCAACAGTTCCTGAGCAATCCAGCCACTGATATCCTCCAAAGCCTCCAACACCTCCATTTCCACCTCCACCACCTCCCGAGTTGTGGTCTTGGCCGCCCCCTCCGCCATTTGCAGGAGCTCCGCGCCCCTTATTATAAGCATTGTCAATAATCGCTATGCCTTCTCCTTTCTCTGCAGCAACTGTAGAACTGCTGGGGTAGGTATATGCAGTTTGACCGCAATTGGTGGAATTAATAAAGGTGTTTATACCCAAGCCTCCCCTAAACCCAAAATTGCTTGCATTTATGTTGGCATTTAGAACTAAAGTATCCCTTACTTCAAAGGCAATAACACCACCTTTTTCCCCATCCCAGGGTAAGCAAGTGATTTCATTTTCAACAGTTAGTTTTTCATAATAAGGTACTCGTACAAGTTGTACTTTCCCGTTTTGGAGGTCATAGTTTCGTGTAATATTATTCAACAGGGTAATTACGTTTCCGTTAATACCACTAACATAGTTGAACTCATAGTTTCCGGTTTGATTGTAATCATTTATGTTCCCAAAACTATTGGTGTTTGAAACGTTTATATTAGCACCCTGCATTTGAATTATTAACACGGTATCCCCTATACCAAATGATGTTCCATCCGAAACGTGAATGTTATTTTTGCATTTATCTAAAGAAATAACAGGAGTATAATTATTAATTATAACTGGTGTATTGATAATAGTGTTACACGAGTCTGTAATTAAAGCACAAGACGTATTTGTGTTATTAATTGTAGCCGTACCTGTTAGAACACCATTCCATGTAGTGTTACCTTGTTTGTTTGATAAATCGTTAAAAGTGTAGTATGCCATCAAACCTGTTTGCGTTGTTGGATTACTCAAACTGGTAAGCATATTGTTCCTGATTTGATCTTGTGTTCGTGCTACATTCCAGATTCTTACTTCATTGATGAAACCAACGAAATTAGTTCCAACCGGATTGGGATATGCATAATCTCCTATGGTGGTTATAAAATTATTGTTGACCAAGTTGCCGGATGCTGCTACCTGGCTCATGAGAAACCCATTTCTGTAGAATTTGAGTGTTGTTCCATCATATACCAGCGCTGCATGGTACGTTTTGTTTAACTGGATTAAACATATCTCAGGGGTTGCGAAATATCCATTTGAAGTTGTTATTTCTGCATTATTTGGTCGTAACAGATAATTCACGTTATTAGGCAAATCGTGCTTAGATACCAAATCACCCGCGTAAAGATAGTTACCACTCCAAGGAGCAGTTCGGTTAAAAACTGCCTCTATAGTTATCTTATTGCCGGAAACATCCAGATCACCAATTTTAACAGACGAACCTACAGTGTTGGTAAATAGCCAATTGTTGCAATTTTGTCCTTTAGAGTTTAATCCTATTAATAAACAAAAGAAAAAAGTAATGAATAAATGTCTTGTAAGATTCAAATCATCATAATTGATAATCCGAATTTAAGTTATTTATATTCCAGAATAGTTATATGGAGTGATTTTTTTTAATTCTTCTTTAAGTTCTTTTCTAACTTTCAGATTATCAATAAACTGATGTATCGTTTTTTTATTAATCGCCTGCTTGCCGCGCGTTAATGCCTTCAATGCCTCGTAAGGTTGAGGATAATTTTCTCTTCTTAGAATGGTTTGAATGGCTTCTGCCACTACCGCCCAGTTCTTTTCCAGGTCGGCTGCAATGGCCTGTTCGTTGAGTACCAGCTTTTTCAACCCCTTTTCAATGGATAACAAAGCGATATGTGTATGGGCCATGGGCACTCCGATGTTGCGCAGTACGGTGCTGTCGGTTAAATCTCGCTGCATTCGGGAGATTGGTAATTTGGCAGATAAATGCTCCAGCAGGGCATTGGCTATCCCCAGGTTGCCTTCTGCGTTTTCGAAATCAATCGGATTCACTTTATGCGGCATGGCACTGCTGCCTACTTCACCGGCTTTGGTTTTTTGGGTAAAGTATTCCATGCTGATATAACTCCATATATCCCTGCACAAATCAATCAGTATGTTATTCAAACGTTTGATNNTGCTCTATTTGTGTGGTGTATTGTTGGCGCTCCAATCCTAACTTTTGCTCCAGAAAGAGGTTGCCAAGTTGTACCCAGTTTTTCTTCGGGTAGGCAACAACGTGGGCATTGAAATTTCCTGTAGCACCACCAAATTTTCCGGTGAATGGTATATTACTCAGGAGTTGCACCTGACGTTGTATTCTGTCCACAAAAACCATGATTTCTTTTCCCAGTCGGGTGGGAGATGCCGGTTGACCGTGGGTGCGTGCCAGCATCGTTATGGCTTTCCATTGCTTCGCCAGTGCGCCCAGTTGTTTTTCAAGATTCAGAATTCCC
Organism: Chitinophagaceae bacterium; assembly: GCA_003534175.1. Classification (GTDB taxonomy): domain Bacteria; phylum Bacteroidota; class Bacteroidia; order Chitinophagales; family Chitinophagaceae; genus Ferruginibacter. The sequence continues at coordinate 2,630 of DPFD01000193.1, read as the reverse complement.
GGCAGATATACCTGTTCCATTGCGTGCTTCCACATCAGCGGCACTGCGGTGTTGTTGATGTCTTGTGAGGTTAATCCAAAATGAACCCACTCTTTTAAATGGCCCAAACCGTGTGTTTCCAAAACTTCTTTTAAAAAATACTCTACGGCTTTTACATCATGATTGGTAACCGACTCAGTTTCCTTTATGCGTTCGGCATCTTCGAGTGAACAGTCCGTTACCCGCTTGCGCAATAAGCCGGCCTGTACAGGAGTGAGTTTGAAGAAACGCTGCTCGCTCAGAAAAATGAAATATTCAATTTCTACGTATAACCGGTACCGTATCAGCGCGAATTCAGAAAAGTAACCTGAATAGATTTCGGTTTGTTTATGATAGCGTCCGTCGATGGGCGAGATGGCAGTGAGGGGTGATGGTTGCATGTGGAAGGATAATAGTAATTTCGGCCAAAATTAACGGATTGGCACTGGACAGAAAAATAAGGGTGGGAGCGGTGAGTTATTTGAATACGCTGCCCATGGTGTGGGGGGTCAAACAGCACGACTTTTCAGACGTTATGGAGATTTCATTCAACTATCCCGCCAAAGTGGCCGGAGCTTTGTTGAATGATGAAGTGGATGTGGGACTGATACCCGTGGCCATGATTCCGAAGCTTCAGGAAAGTTATATCATCTCTGATTTTTGCATTGGAGCTACCGGCCCGGTGGCCAGTGTGTGCATCTTCAGCGAAGTGCCGCTGGAGCAAATTACCCACCTCTATCTCGATTACCAAAGTCGCACGTCGGTAAACCTCGCCCGGGTGCTGCTCAATGAATACTGGAAATTATCGCCTGAACTGTTACCGGCACCGGATGATTTTATAGAAAGTATCTCCGGTACCACCGCAGCGGTGGTGATTGGCGACCGGGCCTTGATACAAAGAGGAAAGTCAGCCTATATTTATGATCTGGCCGAAGCCTGGATCGATCATACAGGCCTGCCATTTGTTTTTGCAGCCTGGGTTGCCAACAAACGGTTGCCCGATACCTTCATTAATTCATTCAATCAGGTATTGGGAGAAGGGTTTCATCATTTGGATGAAATTATACAGGATGCCGGTTTCAGCCAATACGATCTGAATAAGTATTTCACGGAAGATATCAGTTATACGTTAGATGAAAGTAAACTGAAAGCCATTCGGCTTTTCCACCAGAAAATTAGCCTACTGCCTCCGCTTTAAAAATCGATTTTTCATCGAATACAGTATGGGTTTCACATCCGGTGAGATGTTGAGCTGATACACCATGGTGATGAAAATACCGGAGAACATCAGCGGGTTTAAAATCAGTGCCGGTAAGCCATTTAAAGATTTTAATGCAAAATAGGTGATGAAATAAGCGCCGACTGCCACCAGGATAACTTCAACGGTTTTTCTGCTGAAAGGTTGCATGTTGAATTTCTTCCACAGAAAATGAAAGCGGATATAGTTGTAAATGGTGAAGGAAATGATGTTGGCGATGGCCGGTCCGATAATGCCGTATCGTACCGTTAGGGTATAACTCAATGGAATGATGAGGGCCGTCAGTAAAATACTGGTCCATAACTCAAACCTCCAGTAAACTGAGGTGCCGATAATTTGTGCATTCACCCCAGAACCCATTTCTACCATAGTTACCATGCCCAAAATAAAAAATACCCATTTACCTTCCAGATAATCAGGATTAATACCAAAGTAGTGAATGGCCTGATCGAAGTTTAGCCAGATGCAAAAAAAGACCAGAAGCGAAAAAGTCAGTAAATTGATGGAAGAACGTTTATAAG
>DPFD01000193.1:224-822 GCA_003534175.1 Chitinophagaceae bacterium | reverse complement strand
CATCTCCCTAACGTCTTTACTTTTCCATGCACGGGAGAGGATGGGGATAGTAACCGCAACCATACTTCTGAAAGGCGCCTGCATCACAGATACCATATAAGCCGCCAACCCAAATATACCTACTTTGCCAAGGTCCTGTTTGGCTGCTAATACGATGCCGTCAATACTGCTTCGCAAAACCATTACCACCGCAACAATAAAAGTTAACCCCATAACTGAGATTATTTTTTTCTTGTATTTTAAAGTGACCCTGCTGGTTTTAAAACTTATCCATAATTGGTTTTTTAATTTCAGGTATACAGCAAGAATAATGACAATTAGGGCGTATTGGAAAGCAAAAAGAATAATAAATGTGTTGAAACTAATAATGTCTAAAACTTTAAGCACAATGATAACGAGTGTATAAAACCGCAAAACGGTTTCTTTTAGGAGGCTGGTAAGCACACCCTCATGGTAACCATATGCATAAGATTCCAGTATATTATATAAAAGGATGAAGCAAGCCATCGGTAAACACCAATAGAAATATTCAACCAGCAAAATTGATTTTTCACTAAATTTTCTGACGACGATGGGTTCAATGGCAATTAACCCTATG
>DPFD01000193.1:0-180 GCA_003534175.1 Chitinophagaceae bacterium | reverse complement strand
TCAACATTGTCTTTGTAATAAGGGAAGAATTTGAATAAATAAGTAGTAACTCCTAGCGTAGAAAATCCACAAATCAAAATACTGATGTCAATCATAACACGGGTGAGCCCGTTCTGATCTGTAGTAAACCAACTTTTATGGGTGAAAAAGTACGTATTGATTGCACCAATCAAGAAGCCT
>DPFD01000208.1:22430-28268 GCA_003534175.1 Chitinophagaceae bacterium | reverse complement strand
CCATGATCCAGTCCCCATTGTTCATCTAACCCCACAATGGTTTTCTGAACGAGGCCTTTGGTTTCCTGCGCCAGTTCCGGACTACCCGGAGCGGGATATTGCACCTCAAACAGTGCCTGAGGAAATCCACCAAAATCATGAATGGTGGGAGGGTTTTTCATGGCGGTTACAAAAGTGCCCCGCGTTTCCCAATGCGCGCTGATACACAAAATGGCATTGGGTTTGGGAATTTGCTGTGCGATTCGCCTGAAGCCCTGCACAAATTCATTTTCTTCTATGGCATTCATAGGGCTGCCATGCCCGAGGAACAACACCGGCATCACAGGGGTTGATGCCAGCGGCTCCGTCATTTTATTGAGTACATCCAGTTTCATAGAGAGTGCGCTTAATGGCAATGCTGCCAGGTATTTTAAAAAATGCTTTCTTTCCACTATTGAAATGTATTATCACGTTTTATTTCAGTAAACTCTTCTCAACAAACACCGCATCCTATATTCAGGTACGTTATTGTATTCATCAGCACAGATTACTTACGGCAAAGCGTATACGTACTAAAAATACATTACCTGTCTCAACTGATAAATAGGATTATGTTTTTGCGGTCTGATTGCTTCACTGAATAAATACAGTGAATGAATCGTTGCATGGCAAAGGTACTTTAGTATCAAAGGTGTATGGTTATACTATTCGGAAATTACGTTGCATTATCCGGAAATGAGCTTCCTCATTTCTTCCCTGAACTCCGTGGGGGTTTGTCCGGTTTTCTTTTTAAACACCGTGGTAAAATAGGCTTTCTCGTTGTATCCGAGTTCAAACCCTACTTCCGAAACCGCCTTATCCGTACCAGCCAACAAGTTTTTAGCTTCGGTGAGCTTACGCGTTTCAATAATTTCTGAAACACTGCGCTGCACTATTTGCTGACAAATCAGGTTGAGGTTGCGCGACGACATGAATAATTTCTCAGCGTAAAACTCCACTCCTTCCGGACGATGAAAATTATCTTCCAGCACCTTGAGGAAATTTTTAAACGTGGTACTTTGAGCGCTGAGCTGTGCCAGTTCCTCGGGATGCAGTTTGCGTCTTTCTGAATCAATCATGGAAAACATGGCGCTCAGCCAGTGGCGGATGACGGCATAGTCGGGAACATCCTGACTCGATTCATCCTGCATCCACTCACATAAAGTAATCAGCCTGTTGAAACAATGATTGGGTTTCAATGAAATATTTGCCTGATCATGATACAGTGCATACAGTTGAAAAATGGTATCAGGAATAAATTCGCTTTTAAAACGAATCACCCACATGCTGCATCGTCCGTTTACAGCAACCGGTTGCGCACGATGTACCTTTCCCTTCGATACAAAACTTACAAACGGCGCCTCAACCGATTCAGATTTAAAATCAATAAAATGCTGCAGGCTGCCTTCAATTCCAATAATCAGTTCCTGGTACGGATGTACATGCGGTTCATTTACCGTATCAGCAATTTTTGATGCTTCCGCAGCATCTACATGAAATATTTTAAACAACTCATTCATGACTGATTATTTATAAATAGATGAGGAACCGGCTACAAACAAAAACTTACAACTGCAGCAAGCATGAAGTTACTTCATTTTCGCCGGATATATTGGCCAGGTTTTCACAACAGGAACAACAGGTTTCAATCGGCTCACATCGGTATTTAATCAGGGGCTATCAGCAACAGTAACCAACATCAGCGGTTGTTCCGGCCATATATTGCAAGTCCGGTACAGTAGCCCACGCACATTACCTTCACCGGGCTTTCCATGTCTGTCCGGCAGCCCTTCAGCTTCACCTGTTGATTAGGCCGTGATGCTATTCGTTTATCCGCTCAGGTAATAATGAGCTGATACAGCAGGTATGCACCGAGCTTAAGCTCAGCTTTACAGCCAAGCCGATAAAAATTGTATCCAAAAAATAAATAAGAGAAACCCGGATGTTCATTCTTCTCCATCTTCATCAAAACAATCCATCAGGAATTAATTGCGTTTAGGCGTTCAGGTATTCAGGAGTTAATGTAGCAGGTATGAGCTAGGCGTAAACCCCTTCTTTAAACCATGTTGAAAGAAATTGCGTTTATGCGTTCAGGTATTAAAATTCTATAATGGCACAATAATACCTTGTGGTTTATTTTAACCCAACGGATAAATCAGGATGTTTATGTTTTGCGTTCAGGTATTTAAATAGCAACACACGAATTACACTTTGAAACTAACCATTGCAAATATGTATGGGAATAGATTTCGTTTATGCGTTCAGGTAAAAATGTGGTGGTGACGGATGTACCCGAATGGGGTAAAAATTCAGTTGTATATTTTTGTATTTCCCCCGGNNCGAGTATCCTTCCCCCTTATTTTAAAAATACGAAAAAAAAATTTGACTGACAATTTTTCGAACCGCATTTTCGGGTACCCTACCCGGTTAGTACCTCTTCGGGGAATAACTGCTCATATGCAAATAGACTTAATGAATGTTTAAATTTTTTCCGGAAAGCTGAGGATTGAAGTACCCGAATGGGGTAAAATTCAGTTGTATGTTTTTGTATTTCCCCCGGGGGATNNTCAGTGAAGCGCCCGTCTTTTTCCTGTTTATAACACACAAATGGGGTAGCCCACCCTGCTACCTGATCCTGGGGTCTATCATCCGGTACAGAACATCTGTGAAAAAATGTACCACCATAAAAATCAGCGCACTGATTAAAACAGCTCCCATCAGCACGGGGTAATCGAGTTGTTCCAGGGCACGTACCGTAACGCTACCTATACCCTGCCAGCCAAAGATATACTCGATAAAAAAAGCGCCTGCCAGCAATTCGGCAAACCATCCGGTAACGGCCGTGATCACAGGGTTTAACGCATTGGGCAAGGCATGGCGCCAGTAAACCTTGCGTGAAGGTAAGCCTTTGGCATAAGCTGTTTTTATGTAATCCTGATGCAATACATCTATCATGGCACTTCTGGTTAACTGGGTAATGAAGGCCAGTGGCCGAATGCCTAAAGTGAGTGCAGGCAGTACCCAATTGCGAAAAGCAATCACCTGCTCACCGGTTACTTCATTTATTTCGTACCAGTTTCCGTACACCGGTAACCCCGTATAACTTTGGAAAAGTATAGCAAACAACCAGATAAAAATGACTGCCATAAAAAAGGAAGGCATGGATATTCCCGCGATGGATACAATCATCGAGATCCGGTCGAACAGGGTGTTTCGACGCACCGCCCCCCACATGCCTAACCCTATACCCGCAGGTACTGCTATACACATGGCCGCCAGCGCTAACATCAATGTACCCGGTAACGCCTGCATCAGCACGTCCCAAACAGGGCGGCCGGTTTGATAGCTTTTACCTAAATACGGCACCTTTAAACCAACCGCCAGTTCATTACCCCAAAAAATTCCGCGAAGCGATTTTTGCTCAATGGTTTCCCTTTCGTGTATGCATACCGGTGATAAATCATTAACGTAATGCAATAATTGCTTCCACACCGGTAAATCTAATCGTAAATCTGTACGGATATTGCGGATGGTTTCCGCATTGCCGGATTGCCCCGCCAGCATAACGGCCGGATCACCAAACCCTCTGAACAGCATAAATACCAGCAATATAATTCCGGCAAAAACAGAGAGTGTGTAGAGCAACCTGCGGAATATATACAGTATAGCCGAATGCATGCGCATACATCATTTCGTTAGGAATCAAACCCACCACCACCTGTTACACAGCAACAACCCTCTCTTCAAATGATACACTACTCCGGCAAACGGCCGAAATCGCCCCAACCCCATTTCTGTTGTACTACTGGCCCTTTCATCTTGTATAGTGTAGGGTTGCTTCTGGCAGCGGTTTTAATGGCAGTAGCATCCAGAGTCAGCATTTTATGATACGGGATGTTCATTTTCTGCAGGTAAGCCGATACCGAAGCAGACTGAGAAACCACCACATACAATTTCTGGGCATTATTGTTTCGAACTGCAAAGTCCTTAAACCGGCGCAGGGCAGCCTCGTTCAACCCGTCGGTGTACCGCACATACAACATATAATATTCATTTGGCTGATTGAGCACCGAATCGGTTACATCGGTTCCATCCTGAGTGGTTAAATTATAATCGTTGATCAGTGGCATGTTGTTGCTTCCTTTTTTGATGAGCTTCTGCTTTCTATCTACAAACTCCCACGTTTCATCGGGCAGTTCTTCTGCTGTAAACGATTTAACCTCCCCGTCTTTTTGATAAATGAACTCATAATCATACACATCCGGTATGGCATTGGCCGGCATTTTTCTCAAATCGAGGATATGGTTGCCGGGTTTAAACGGTAAACAATCTATCACAGGCAAATGTTTCATCGACCTGAACTGTAAGTAAACCGTAAGAGCCGCAGCAATCAACACAATGAGTGTAATAACTAATGGCCGGGTTACAGGATGGATATATTTCAACCTGAACAACAACAGCAAACTCAACGCCAGTAACAGAATGTCTTTGCCAAATGTTTGTTCGGGTGTTAACGGAATACAATCGCCGAAACAGCCGCAGGCACGTATCTTACCACTAAACAACACGTATGATGTTAACACGGTAAATAAAATCATCAGCAACAGCAAAAGGATTACCGTCCATTTTTTTCTCCATCCCAATATCAGTGCTACACCCACCACAACTTCCAGGGTAATCATCCCAATCGAAAACCCGAGCGCATAATTGTTCAGCCACTGCATCAGCGATGGTAAAATCCCGTCGTTGGCAAATGCCTCAAAAAATTCCTGCATTTTATAGGCCAGTCCCAACGGATCAATCGCTTTCACCAATCCTGAAAAAATAAACAATGCTCCGGTAAAATACCGCGCTACATTCACCAGTACTTTCATGTTTTAATGTTTTCCTTCGTCTATTAATATAAGCGCAAACACTGCGTAGTTCAAAATATCGTAAAAATTTGCATCAATCCCTTCGCTGGCAACCGTTACACCTTCATTGGCGATGATTTGTTTGATTCGTAACAGTTTTGCCAGAATCAGGTCTACCAGGCTTTCCTGACTCATATCCCGCCAGGCTTCGCCATAATCATGGTTTTTATTTTCCATGAGCTTTTTAGCCTTGCCTACATACTCGTTATACAATTGTTCAACTTCGTGTACGGGTAGCTGTTCGGGCGCATCCTCCGTTAGCGACAGTTGCATGAGTCCTATTACGGCGTAATTCAATATACCGCTGAACTCACTTTGGATATTGTCTTCAATTTTTTGAACTTGTTTTTCCTGAATGTTCCGGATGCGGCGGGCCTTAATATAAATCTGATCGGCCACAGATATCGGACGATACACTCTCCAGGAGGTACCATAGTCCTGTGTTTTCTTCAGAAAGGTAGAGCGGCAGCCGGCTACAACCTGATCGTATTGTTGGTTAGTATCCATATTTTGGTTGTGTTAACCGTATATTTCGCAAATTTGTATGAAGTTCAAAAATACAATTCCTTCAACAAATGATTATAATCCAGTCAAAGGGAAGGATCTATTCCTTCCATGAGCCGGTGGTAATGGGCATTATCAATGCCACTCCTGATTCATTTTACACCGGATCGCTGCATGAATCCATGGATGCCATCCTGGAAAAAGTATCTGCATGGTGTAAATATGGTATGAAGGTGTTGGATATTGGCGGACAAAGCACCCGACCCGGAAGTACGCGCATTGGAATGCAGGAAGAAACCGACAGGGTTACCCCTGTTATTGAAGCCATTCACCGGGCTTTTCCGGATTTGCTGCTTTCGATTGACACTTATCAGGCCGGTGTGGCCCGTGCGGCTATTGAGGC
>DPFD01000208.1:14663-22375 GCA_003534175.1 Chitinophagaceae bacterium | reverse complement strand
TGCGCGTACCGTACTTACTGATGCACATGCAAGGCACCCCCGAAACCATGCAGGCACAACCGGCATATACGGATGTTACCGCTGAGGTTATCCGCTGGCTGGCGGATAAAATAGTTGCCTGTACCGAGGCCGGTATTCATGATATATGGGTGGATCCTGGTTTTGGTTTTGGTAAAACCACCGAACACAACTTCACCCTGCTGCGCCAGCTGAGCGCATTCTCCGTGCTGCAAAAACCCATTGTTGCCGGCTTATCCAGAAAAAGTATGATTTGTAAAACCCTCGGCATTCTTCCGGTAGACGCCCTGAACGGCACTACAGTTTTGAATACCATTGCTCTGTTGCACGGAGCGCAGGTTCTGAGGGTGCATGACGTAAAAGAAGCCTGTGAAGCTGTTCAACTGGTGCAGGCACTTGGTAAACACTCCACAGGCTAATCAACCTGTTGTTGGTAATTTTATTATTTATTGTCCGGAAGGATTGGCCTGTATCTGCACATCCTTCAACTGGGCTTTCTCCATTACTTTTTTCACCATTTCATCCTGTGCCTTACGGCCTTGTTCTTTATTGAGGATGTCGAGCACTTCAATGTCGAATATCAGGATTGAATTGGGTTCGATGTGTTCTCCCTGTTGCTGGTCGCGGTATGCCAGTGCTGATGGAATATAGAATCTGGCTTTCGCTCCCTTATTCAAAAACTTCAAACCTTCTGTCCAGCCGGGAATTACGCCCAAGCCTAAACTGGGATCCTGAGTCATGTTTACCAGGAAGGGTTCTACATGGCCGAATGCGGGATCCACATTGCTATCGAAGGTTACTCCTTTCATGTTCTTACCGGTATAATTCACTTTTACAACCACGCTGGTATCAATCATAGCGCCTGTTCCGGGCTCCAGAATATCAACATACATTCCCAATGGCGTTTTGGTGGGCTTCAGTTTGTTTTGAGTAAAATAATCCTGCAGGATTTGCTCATCTTTTTGCTTTTGTTCTTCAAACTTTTTCAGTCCGCCCTCCTGTGCCAGCGCGAAATATTTTGAACGGGCCTCGTTGGCTGCAGCTTCGGTAGCATGAATGTCTTTTACACGGATGGCTGTTACCAGGTGCTGTCCGCGTTTCATAAACGGAGGCATCTCACTCATGTTTTGTTTGAAGGCAGAGTCGGTAATGATTTTAATATTCACACTATCCCCTTTGCGCAGTTGTATCATGATGTTATAAAAATCCTTTTCCATCATGGTTGAATCAACCAGTTCAATGTAAGGAATCATTTCAGGGTTGCGCCTGAGCACAGAGTCTTTGGAATCGGTTTGCAGATACTGCACCATATCCACTTCAATATACTGGCCGTTTTTAATTGGCTCTCCGGATCCTTCCTTTACAATTTTATATTTCAATCCTCCCGGTCCGCTGGTGAAACCATCACTACATCCAGTTGCAACCACTGCAATCATCAATAACGCTATCAATACACGCATAGAAAAGTTATTTTAATTTTTATTTAGAAGAGTATAAACTAATTTTTATTGCTCATTTTTGAGGGTAGACTAGAATGAATATGAACTAAGTTCAGCCGCATTTTCTCTCATGGCCGTTAAAAACTGTTGCTTTACTTTTTCCAGTGGTTCGTAAGACGATCCGCCCGACGCACTCGCATGTCCACCTCCATTGAAATATTTTCTGGCAAAGATATTTACATCAAACCCTCCTTTACTTCTGAAACTCAGTTTTCTTTCTTCGCCCCGATCCACAATGATAACGGCCAGTCGAATTCCCTGAATTCCCAGAGGATAATTCACCAGTCCTTCAGTATCGCCCGTTTTAATGTCAAACTTCTGCAGGATTTGCTGAGGCACTGTAATGATGGCCGTGTTGTACTCATAATATACATCAAGTAAATGACTGAGCACATGGCCAATAAACCGGAATCTGTTCTCGGTGAAGTTGTCGTAAATGTTTTCATGCACCACACTGTGCTGCAATCCGCGATCTTTTAAATCAGCCACCAAGCGGTGCACACTGGCCGTGGTTGCCGGGAACCTGAAGCTGCCGGTATCGGTCATTACTCCGGTATAAATAGACTGAATACATTCAAGCGACATGCGGTTGGCTCCGCCTGATTCAGTGATAAAATCATACACCATTTCGGCGGTAGAGCTTTTATGCACATCACTCCTGCCCCAGGTAAAACGTGCTATTTCGGGCTGCTGGTGATGGTCAATCAGGATTCTGTCTCCGGGCGCGGCTGCCAGAGATTCTTCCATACGTTTGGTGCGGGAAAGCACATTAAAATCCAGACAAAAAATCCATTCGGCGTGTTGGAGCAGCAAATCGGCACGGCTTTTCTCCCGTTCGTAATCGATCACTTCGCTGGTGCCGGGCATCCATTGCAGAAAATCAGCCCAGTTGGTAGGAGAAATTACCACCACATCATGTCCGTATGTTTTCAGATAATGATACAATCCCAGCGCTGACCCCATCGCATCACCGTCGGGTTTCTGGTGCATGGTAATCACTACTTTTCTGGGGGTATCCAGCAGGGTGTATATTTCTTCTAAAGGCCGCATAAATGAGGCGCAAAAGTATATTATTTATTGTGAAAGTCTTTGAAAATATAAACCCAACAAAAGAGAAATGAACAGCCAGAAGAGGGATTTAAGAAAAATTAATACGCATCATGCCTTCTTCAAACCACATCCTGCCCTATCTTTGCGCCCAAATTGAGAAAAAATGAGCAACAGAACTTTTACCATGATTAAGCCGGACGCAACTGAAAAAGGACATACCGGTGCCATTCTGGCAATGATCAACAAGGCCGGATTCAGAATCGTGGCTATGAAAATGACACACCTCAGCGCGCAGAAAGCCGGTGAGTTTTATGCCGTACATAAGGAGCGCCCGTTCTATGGAGAACTGGTAGAATTCATGAGCCGCGGCCCTATCACGGCAGCTATTCTTGAAAAAGATAATGCAGTGGAAGATTTCCGCAAACTGATTGGTGCCACCAATCCCGCCAATGCCGAAGACGGTACCATCCGCAAATTATTTGCTTCTTCTGTGGGTGAAAATGCTATCCATGGAAGCGACAGCGATGAAAACGCAGCCATCGAAGGCGATTTCTTCTTCAGTAAACTGGAGCAGTTTTAATTCAACGGTTTCCCTAAAATACACCGCCTCTTTGCAGGCGGTTTTTTTATGTATTTAAACCAAGTTTGTATACAATGTTCGAAGGAAGATTTGAAACATTTGAATCGTTAATGTAGAATGTGAGGCAAAAATCTAGAGCGCATTTACATCGGGAAATTCAAAACGCCAATGAATATGAGCAGTCATTTACAGCTTCTTGATTTTTGAAATTGTTTTGCCTTTGTGTAATGATGGTGTATCCATATCATTGATTGCAAACTCAATTGCCTCCTGTATTAATGCTTTAGTTTTATTATTTCTATAATCAGACTTCTTTTTAACATCTATATGCCTGATTAATTTTCCCGTTCCTGATAACAATGCATGAGGGTCTTTCAATCGTGTTCCTTTGTTAAATCCCAGGTTCAGATGATTGGAGTAAATGGGTATCATACAAAAAGCATCAGACAATTTATCAGAAACGGAGAATACAGCTGTTAAGGCATGTGTTTGATAAAGCAGTTCATTACAATCAGGATAAAGCTCTAAAATGAATTTTCTCAAATCCATAAACAGGCTTATTAATTCCTTGTCCTTTAAATCAAGATAGAACTGAAAGTCAATATGAAGATCTCGTGGTTTTGTCATTTTGCCGTATTGTCGTATTGTATTGCGCAAAATAAATTCCCTTCCGTGTCTAAAAACTTTGCAATGTAACCAACAGAAGGAATAGGTGTTTTAGGCATTAAAATCTTTCCAAGATTGCTTTCTACTTTTGATATGGTTTCATCAATATTTGCTACCCCTATCGTACATTCAAATCCTACAATTTTTTCTGGAACAGGTGAATATTTTCTGGATTGTAACGCACCAATCAATTCACCGTTATCTGACCGATCCGTTTTTATCTGCAAAAAGTCATCCTGGCCATAGCCATTGAACCCCCATTGAAAAACACTTTCATAAAATTTCTTTGCCCGTTCTATGTCGTCAATATAAATGGCAAAATGTGATAGCTTATTTTTCATATTGTTCGTTTTTAAAAATAACTGCTTACATTTTACCAGGAACATATTCCAGAATATCAGCAGGCTGACAGTCTAACGCTTTGCAAATAGCCTCTAATGTACTGAAACGAATGGCCTTTGCTTTTCCTGTTTTTAAAATAGACAAGTTGGACAGTGTAAGCTCAACTTTTTCAGACAACTCATTGAGCGACATTTTTCGCCTGGCCATCATCACATCAAGATTTACAACGATTGGCATAATTTATACAGTTAAATCGTTTTCGTTTTGCAATTCCACTCCCTTTTTAAAAATGGTGGCTATGATATAAATTACCGCACCCATCAAAATGAATGCCTTACTATCTGCCCAAATCTCATGTATTGCACCGGTTTCCAAACCATGATGCGATAGATTTTTGCTAATCTGTAAAGCAATATAACTCATCAATCCTATGGTAACGGTGATAACACTGATGCGTGATATTTTCGAAGCTACCAATGAACTAAAAGGTTTTTCCATATTGATTTTATGCATGAGTATAACTACAGTATAAAAGAGACAGGCTTTTAAAATTGAAACAAACAAAATAAACCCATATAGTCCAAAAAAGGCTAGCGGACTATTACTGTAGAGATTGGTTATATCGAGCTTTTGATACAGGTTCGGAATCAATTCCGGTTTGTATACACTAAAAAAGAAGTTTACTACATAACCGCCTGCTTCAACAGACAAACCAACGAAAATGAGCCAGGCAATAATGTGCAAGACTATAAATACAAAATTGTTTGTTTTAGACATCATTCAATAATTAAAGTGATGAGCAAATATATACATATTTATTGTTTTTCAATAATTTTATATTGTTTTTTAAATATTTTATTTTGAATATCATTTTCAGCGTCTTACCCGGGCGGAGGGCTTATAGTTCCCCTGAACAACCGGAAATGCAGGGAAATGGGCATCTGTTTTCAGTATGGGCTATGTACGAACTGCTGAATATATCTTCAGAAAAGCACCTCAACATCATAATATACAAACAGCGATTTGCAGCTGGAGGATTTCATTCTCTCGTAAAAAAATGTACAGCTGTTACCGGTATCTAACCATATATACAACGGCCAAAGAAGAAGCAGTGTTTTTATCACTTAAGAGGAGGAAAAACACCATTGCTTGAAAGCAGGATATAATGGAAATTTCGGTCGTCATGAAGCGAAACGAAATACACACCACCCATTTAACAAGAGGTTCACGTACATACTTTTTTGACATTAAAAAGAGCGAACAGGGTAAGTTGTACCTCAACATTTCAGAAAGTAAAAAAACAGAGAATGGATTTGTTCATCAGCGGCTGCTGATCTTTACTGAAGATGTAAAAGATTTTGCCGAGGCATTTCAACAGACTTATTCAAAATTCAAAAAGCTCATGGATGTGGATCTGGCGAAAAGAAAACTGAAGCTTGCCAAAAAAACATAATACAACCCTCTTATACTTATCGGTAATGGATTACCCGAAATCCATCCGACCAACTTTCTGTGCACTTCCTGATAATATACCGCTGCAGAATAATCAAACCTGACAGCTTCTTCAGATTCATTGAATCATTAGAATAACATCCCTCCTCATCTGTGCACCATTTCTTCCTATTCCCTTAGCTTTACAAAAATTTTTAAGCATGATGAAAAGACTGAACATCTGTATACTTCTGTGTTTGCAGTTTATGATTGCATCCGCACAGATGAAGCCTGAAGATGTAAAAACATTCACCCTGAAGAATGGCATGAAATTCCTGGTGGTAGAAGACTTCTCTATTCCCAATGCCAATATGTATTTATTTTACAAAGCCGGCTCCCGGAATGAACACCAGGGCATCACCGGACTGTCGCATTTTTTTGAACACATGATGTTCAACGGCGCTAAAAAATACGGCCCGAAGGCATTCGACCAAACCATGGAGTTCAACGGCGGGGCGAACAATGCGTACACTACTCAAAATGTTACTGTGTATACCAACTGGTTTCCCGCTTCGGCACTTGAAGTAATTTTTGATCTGGAAAGCGACCGCATTTCGAGCTTAAGCATTGACTCTGCCATGGTGGAAAGCGAAAGAGGTGTGGTGTTGAGTGAACGCAGTACCGGACTTGAAAATTCTCCGTGGAGGGTAGTGATTGAAAACATCTATGCAACGTCGTTTCAGGAACACCCTTACCATTGGTCGGTGATGGGATATGAAGATGACATGAAAAACTGGAAGCAATCAGACCTGGAGAAATATTTTAAAACGTATTACGCCCCCAATAACTGCGTAGTGGTTATTTCCGGAGCAGTGAAAATGACTGACGTTAAAAGACTGGCTGAAAAATACCTGGAACCCATCCCTGCGCAACCCGAACCAGCCCGCGTGCATATCACCGAACCCGAACAAAAAGGAGAACGCCGCATCATGTTGCAAAAAGACATTGCAGCACCATACATTGGCATCGGTTTCCGCACACCTGAAACAAAGCATGAAGATTTTTATGCACTTACCCTGCTGAGCGATATTCTCACCTCAGGCAACTCCTCCAGAATGAATATGGAGCTGGTACAGAATAAGCCACTGGCCACCATGGTACAGAGCAGCCTAGGCGAATCATTCGATCCGAATTTATTTTTGCTCTATGCAGTATCTGCCGACGCGACAAAACTGAACGAACTTGAAGAAGGTATGTATGCCGTAATCCGGAACATTGCTGAAAATGGTGTTACTGAAACTGAATTGCAAAAAGTNNNATGGAGTTTTACGGACAAATTGAAACCATCAACGGTAAATCAGATAACCTGGGCACGTATGAACTGTTTTTTGGAGACTATAAAAAGATGTTCAATGCACCGGCGGCTTTCAATCAGGTAACGGTTGACGATATCAAACGCGTTGCCGGAAAGTATTTTAAGAAAAGCAACCGTACGGTGGCTATCATGCAAAAGAACGTAGACTAACCTCAACTTTCACTCAATCAATTCTACAAAAAATGAAATCAACCCATATCATAAAAACACTGATGCTTGCAGGATTTCTGTTTTCTGTGTTATCCATCAGTGCTCAATACAAACTACCCGCCTACCAGAAGTTTAAACTTAAAAACGGATTAACCGTTTATCTGATGGAACAACACGAGGTACCGGTAATTAATGTGTCTGCCATCTTTCCTGCCGGCGCAATCTATGATGGTAAACAGAGTGGCCTTGCCTCGCTCACCGCCACTGCACTGATGCATGGAACCACAGACATGCCGAAGAAAGCCCTTGACGAAATGATAGACTTTATGGCGGCCGGTATCAACACCTCGGCATCCAAAGAATCCGCAGGACTATCCGCAAAGTTTGCTGCCAAAGACAGTGAAAAAGCGATGCAAATCATCAGCCGCATCATTATGCAGCCCGCATTCGATACCGCTGAGTTTAATAAAGAGAAAAAGAGAATACTGATAGGCCTTGAACAGCGAAAAGAGAGTCCGCGTACAATGATCAACTCCTTTTATGAAAAATTGATTTTCGGAGCACACCCATACGGTAATGTGGTGAGTGGTACTGTACAAAG
>DPFD01000208.1:12875-14620 GCA_003534175.1 Chitinophagaceae bacterium | reverse complement strand
GCCATTGCTATCGTAGGTAATTTCAAATCAGCCGATATGAAGAAAATGGTAACGCGTATGCTGGGTTCATGGAAATCAACCGGTAAAAAGCCCGCAAATCCTGCCAATGTATCCTTTGCTCCAGTAAATGGGAACAATGTATTACTGGTAAATAAAGATGATGCACGCGAAACCACTTTCTACATTGGTGGAACAGGTATCAGCAGAAACAATCCTGATCAGGTAGCCATTGAGGTGGTAAACACCTATTTTGGTGGCCGCTTCACTTCATTGCTCAACGACGAGCTTCGGGTGAATTCAGGATTAACGTATGGAGCCCGCAGCAGTTTTCAATCGTATAAAAACGGAGGAACTTTTTATATCAGCACCTTCACTGCCAATAAAACCACTGAACCGGCTATTCAGAAAACACTTGACCTGATTCAGCGCCTGCATGAAAAAGGAATGGATGAACAGGCACTGGCATCCGCAAAGAACTATGTAAAAGGACAATTTCCACCGCGGTATGAAACTGCGGGACAATTAGCTCAACTACTTACCTCCATGTTCTGGTATCAGTATGATGAATCCTACATCAACCAATTCGAAAAAAATGTGGATGGATTAACCGTTGAAAAAGCCAGACAAATCATTGCCCGATATTTTCCGAAAGACAAACTACAATTTGTATTGATTGGTAAGGCATCAGAAATAAAAGAGTTTGCCGGAAAGCTGGGTAAGGTNNGAAATTAAAAAGGATATTCAATAATGTATTGGAGAGGATGATATTTTTTGAAGAGGACGAATTATCGTTCTCTTTTTTTTATAACTCCGGCGAAAACAGTCGCGCTAATTTTTCAGGCAGTTGTACCCAAAAAGACCGGGTATGCCATTGTTTAGCATCCAACGGTGTAGCCTCGCGGATATCCTCAAAGAAAATATTCCGGAGCCTGCCTGACAATTCTGTATCGTACACTATGGCGTTCACTTCAAAATTAAAATCGAAACTGCGGTTGTCCATGTTGGCTGTTCCAATCATCGACGTTTTTCCATCACATACCATAGTTTTGGCATGTACAAATCCTTTGTTATAACAATACACCTCCACTCCTGCCTGTAATAAATCATCGTAGTACGCCCTTGCCGCCGCATTCACAATTCTGGAATCGGATTTTCCGGGTACCAGCAGCTTCACTTTCAAACCACTCAATGCCGCTACCCGTAATGCGTGCATGATGCTTTCACCCGGAATGAAATAGGGTGTTGTAATCAGAATTTCTTCTTTGGCCAGAAAAATCATCTGCAGGATAGAGAATAAAATGGATGGCTGATGTGAGTCAGGACCGCTCCCCACCAGTTGCACAATGCGATCATCCCCGGCTTCCGTGAAGGCATTAAAATGCATCTCCTCTACTTGAAGTTTTCTGGTAGCACAGAAATTCCAGTCGGTAATAAACAGATACTGCAGGTAATACACTCCCGGACCGTCGATGCGCAAATGGGTATCCCGCCAGTATGTCTTTCCTTTTTTGTTATTGATGTATTTATCACTCACATTGATACCACCCACAAATCCGGTTTTCCCGTCAATCACTACTATTTTTCGGTGGTTGCGGTAATTCAGCCGATTGGCCAGTAAATAGAAATGAACTTTGTAAAATGGAAAAACCTCCACCCCGGCGTCTTCGAGCGCTTTAATTTGTTTTCGTTTGATTTGCGGGCTACCAAAATCATCGAAGATCAATCGAACCTTTACACCTTCGCGT
>DPFD01000208.1:12161-12862 GCA_003534175.1 Chitinophagaceae bacterium | reverse complement strand
TCAAAAATATAATACTCTATATGGATGTGGTGCTTCGCCTCGCTGATCGCCTTCAGCAATTCAGGGAACTTTTCTTCTCCGTTCAGTAAAATTTTAACGGTATTGTTTCTGGTTAAAGGCGATTGCAGGTCTTTAATCAGCATCGTTGCCAGCTCACCGCGTTCATCGTTCTGCAGGTCAATCCATTTAAGGGTTGAATCATTGTACTGATGCACATCGCGCTTGAGTTGCTGGAGTAAAAGTTCGTCCTGATCCATTTTTCTCTGATACAATTTCCTCTTCCAGTAATTAATACCGAAAGCGATGTAGAACAACATACCAAACAAAGGAATAAACAGCACCAGCAGCAGATAGGCCATGGTTTTGGTGGCACTGCGCGTTTCAAAAACGATGCGCAGGCAAACCAGTACGATGAGGATGATATAAATTACCCCAATAAATATTTTCCAGTTTTCAGGCATACCGTTCCTCTATAGTTTGATATATTTTTTGCATGGCATTGATTTCTTCCTGTACCATTTTCTTGAACAAGGCAGAACCCAGTACTTCCACTTCCTTTCCGTACGACAATACGGTCATAACCAATTCCCGTGTAGGGTATACCGTGAGTTGTATCTTCAGTCCTTCCTCCGAATCTTCCAGTGTTTCCTGACTGTGGTGTAAGGGCATGGTTCGGATGTAAGGAGATTGTTCGGGAGAAA
>DPFD01000208.1:8714-12128 GCA_003534175.1 Chitinophagaceae bacterium | reverse complement strand
CACCTGTGTAATTCCAAAGGAATAATGAAAATAAGTATGGGCATCAAAATCGTTCGACTGAATAAACTTCTCCTCTACCGGTTGGGTATCAATAACCCGGTCGAGCGCAAATACACGTATATCCTTATAGGCATGTACCATTCCAATGACATACCAGCGGTTACGATATTCCTTAATCAGGTATGGAGAAATGATATGTTCTTTTTCAAGGCTGCCAAAACGCTGATATCGTAAACGGATGGCGGTGTGGTTTACAATAGCCTGCAGCATAGGTTCGAGCCAGTCTGACCCTCCGTCTGATAATGGTTTCTCCACCTGCAGAATCTGACTGGCAGATTTTTCGAGTACACTACTGATACGATAGCCTTCAATAAGTTTATTGATAGCATTTTCAAAATGACGGAACATGCGCGTGCCCTTCAATGTTTCAAGCAGTGCCGTTGAATAATCCAGTGCTTCAATCTCTGCCCCGGTTAGTGGAAATTCCATGATAGAAAAACCTTCCTCTTCATAATAATAGCCGTTGTGGTTCCGGTCGTACTTAATGGGGGCACCATACAAGGAACGCATCTGACTCAAATCTTTGTTTAACATGGAAACTGAAATCCCCGTTCCCATTTGATCTTCAATTTTTTGGATGATATCTTCCAGGGAGGGATACTTCCGCATGCGGTTGGTGAGGCAACTGTCGATAATTCTGTAACGTAACAACGCATTTTTATTAACCGGCATGGATGAACTTTTGGTTAAATTACTACAATATTCCCATGTTTTCATTTCCTGCAGATTCATAGATTTTTTTGGCTTTGCCAATAGGTTACAGAGTGACTAATTACGTTTGTATTCCTGTCCCGTTTTTAACGTACCATAAAACCTAACATCTATGAGAGTATTATGTATTGATGCCAACTTACCTGAAATGCCCGAACACATTTCAACTGATTTGTACATCACTGAAAACAAGGTGTACACGGTAGTGAATGTTACCCATGTGCTGGATAAAACATATTATGGTTTAAAAGAGGTTGGCCATTCGGGTAAAAGATGCATGTACCGGTCTGACAGATTCATCCCACTGTCAGACATATGCGAAATTCAACACTACTCCCGGCGAAATAACACACAAGATCCCTGAAACTGAACAACTTGGAAGTTAAAAGCCAAATGTTGTATTTTAGCGGGATGAAGAATATCAAACTGATTGAAGTTCCTTCAGAAATAGGAGCCGGAACAAGAGGTGCCAGCCTGGGTATAGACGCTATCAAAATTGCAGCACTGGATTTCATGAGCAATTTCTTTGTGCAT
Organism: Chitinophagaceae bacterium; assembly: GCA_003534175.1. GTDB lineage: Bacteria > Bacteroidota > Bacteroidia > Chitinophagales > Chitinophagaceae > Ferruginibacter. Next base: position 10,823 of record DPFD01000208.1, on the reverse strand, counting down.
TTTCCGTCAGAAAAAATACAGACTGAAAACAACCTGTTGTTTGAACCCATTCATTCGCCCTATGCCAAGAGAATTCACGGTATACATACTTTATACGAACGGGTATCCAAAGCCGTGAGTGACAGTATCAAAAATAACTTTTTCCCGGTAGTACTCAGCGGAGACCACAGCAATGCCGGAGGCACCATCGCGGGAATTAAAATTGCGAAACCTAAATGTAAGCTCGGAGTAATATGGATTGATGCCCATGCCGATTTACATACCCCCTATACCACTCCCTCCGGCAACGTACATGGTATGCCGTTAGCTACTGCAATCAATGAAGACAATATGGATTGCAAGGTGCACGACCTGGATGAAAAAACCACCCGCATCTGGAACGAGATGAAAAAAATAGGTGGCATTGCCCCTAAGGTGCATCCGGAAGACATTGTATTCATTTCCCTTCGGGATTTTGAAAAAGAAGAAAAATACCTCATTGAAAAATACGGCATGAAGGTGATTTCTACCAGTGAAATCAGGCGTACCGGTGCTGAAAACGTGAGTCGTAAAGTATTGCGCCACCTCAGCGACTGCACCGATATTTATGTATCGTTTGATGTAGACAGTCTCGATTCCACCATATCAAAAGGTACGGGAACGCCGGTAAGCAACGGACTCAAAGAAAGAGAAGCCGAAGATCTGATTTCGAAATTCATGCAAAGCAGAAAAATTTGCTGCTTCGAAATTACTGAGGTGAACCCAACACTCGATAAAGAGAACATGATGGCTGAAATTGCATTCAACATCCTGCAACGGAGTGTGAATGTGCTGATGATGAACTAAGGGCACAAAAAAACCGGGATAAATCCCGGCTTTTAGAAACTAATAACCACACAAACAAGCTATTTTATTGGCATTACAATCCGCCAGGCATTTCTTTTTTCTTACGCAGGGAAGCAAGCGATGGATCTTTTTCTATGGCTTTGTCGCACATTTGCTGTCCGCGGTCTTTATCTCCCTTCTTAATAAAATTCAAACCGGCCTGATACAACGCTTTGGAATCATCCGGATTCTTTTCCATCAAAAGCTGACACATCTTTAATGATTTATCGTACTTCCGTTGCTGATAATAAATTTCAGCGAGGCTCCGGGTGATTTCTGTATTGCCCGGCTTCTTACTTTGCAATTCAAGCAATAAGGCCTCTCCGCGTTCATCATATCCGGCGTAAATCGCCGCGAATCCCAGATTCTCCTTAAAATCACTACTCTGCGTATATCCGGCCGCCGCCGCTTTATCAAAGGCAGCAACTGCTTCCTGATATTTACTCTGGTTATAGCAGATCAATCCCAACTCATACATCCACCGTCCTTTGGTAGGATCGATGATAACTGCCTTCTCGTAATATGGAATGGCCTTGGCATACTCTTCCATATCCAGATAGTTTTTACCCAGCGTATAAAAAATTTCTGCATCCTGTTCAAACTTGCGGCTAGCCTCCTGTAACTTTTTTTCGGCAGCAGGATAATCTTCCAGCTGATACAGACTCATCCCCACAATCTTGTCCGACTGCTCACACCCTTTACACAGTTCAGCAAAGCGGATGGCTTCGCGATAATTGCGGTAGTTGTAATTCAATTCCATTAGAGCCTCAATGGCTTTTTTATTCTGTGGATCCAGTTGATGTACTTTTTTATACAACTCCATCGCCTGATGGATACGGCGCATTTCCATGCTTACCACCGCATTCTCCAGATAGGCTGAAACCATGGTTGGATCAAAGGTTACGGCTTTGTCAAATGCACGGGATGCAGGCAAAAAACGCTTTGCCTCCTTTTCCGCTATACCTTTTTGAAAGTAAAAAGATGCACTATCACTGTTGTTAGACAGGCCCTTAAGCGGGATTGTGCAACCGATGAGCAGGATGAGTGAGATGTTTTTCATGGCTTGATGTAATGGATAAGCACCCACATTTAGTGAAGTACCACCATACTTAACGCCGGAATATCCAGTTTTATTTCATAGAGGCGCTTTTTTTTATCCAGCACCCGAACCGGAATGTTTTCATTCACACAATCTCCTGAGCCCCAATATTTTAGATAGTTAGAATTAAATATTTCCTTCCAGTA
>DPFD01000208.1:3707-8670 GCA_003534175.1 Chitinophagaceae bacterium | reverse complement strand
CGCGGTTACAAACGTTCATGCATACGAGCACATCCTGCTCCCGGCGGCTTCCCATTCTTTTGAAAACGAGTATCCCTTCCTCCCTCTCTTCTAGTGAAACCCATTCAAACCCCTTTTTCTGAAACTGAAACTCATGCAGGGCCGGATAATCCCGGTACAGCATATTCAAATCCCTGACGCATTCCTGTAAGAGATTATGCGCATCGTATTGTAACAGTTCCCACTGCAGTTCTGTTTGATGATTCCACTCGTTCGTTTGTCCCCACTCGTTACCCATGAACAGTAATTTCGCTCCCGGGTGCAGAAACATGTAAGCGTACAATAACCTGAGATTAGCGAATTGCTCATATTCATTCCCGGGCATTTTGTAAATCATCGGGCTTTTCCCGTGTACTACCTCATCATGACTGAGCGCCAGCATAAATTTTTCATCGTAGTAATACATGATGGAAAAAGTGAGGGTATCCTGTACCGTAGGCCGCTCATGAGGCGGTGTTTTAAAATAGCGGAAGGTATCATGCATCCAGCCCATCATCCATTTCATCCCAAAGCCAAACCCTTTTTTACCTGCGGGATGTGTGATGCCGGGCCAGTCGCTGGCTTCTTCTGCAATCATCTGCACGTCCGGAAAATCATGGTGGATGAGTTTGTTGATTTTTTTCAGCAAGGCTGAAGCTTCGAGGTTTTCGTTTCCACCGAGCACATTCGGCTCCCAGGCTCCTTCAGCGCGTGAAAAATCGAGTCGTATGATGGAATTTACTGCATCTACGCGGAGCCCGTCGGCATGATATTCTTTTATCCAGAAGTAAGCGCTGCTCAACAGAAACGACTGCACCTCTCCCCTCTTATAATTAAAAATATAACTCTGCCAGTCGGGATGATAGCCCATGCGCCCATCCGCATACTCATACGTATGATAACCATCGAACAAATGCAGTCCGTGGTCGTCGCCCGGAAAATGGGAAGGCACCCAGTCGAGTATCACTCCAATGCCGGCCTGANNTCCAAACCGTGAGGTGGGTGCAAAATAGCCTGTACACTGATATCCCCAGCTGCCATCATACGGATGTTCCATCACGGGCATGAACTCAACATGCGTAAAGCCCATGCCTTTGAGGTATGGAATCAAACGTTCGGCGGTTTCATGATAGGTGTTGTAGAGATTGGGATTGTCTTTTTCAGGGCGCATCCAGCTGCCGAGGTGCACTTCATATACCGACCAGGGTTTGTTCAACGCACCCGTTTCCTTTCGGTGCTGCATCCATTCATGATCTTGCCATTCAAACCCCGATGTGTACAGCACAGAGGCCTTGCCGGGGCGCAGCTCCGCATAACGTGCAAAAGGATCTGCTTTTTCGAATGTGCCCGCCGGAGATTCAATGCAATATTTATACAGCAGCCCTTGGTGTACCCTCGGTATGAACCCCTCCCAGATGCCGGATTCATCTAACCGAACAAATAAATGATGCACTCCTGCTTTCCATCCGTTGAATGCGCCCACAACTGATACAGACGTAGCATTAGGCGCCCACACCGCGAAATAATATCCCTCTGTCCCCAATACGCTACAGGAATGGGCGCCAAACATTTCATAGGCATTGTACAAAGTGCCCTTCCGAAATGCTTCTACATCTCCTGCGCTGAAGCGGGAATAGTTCCATACCAATCCGGTAGTATCTATAAAGTGGTCATCTTCATATACCATTCAACACAACTATTTACTGTTTAACACATTTCAATTTAACGAATAATTACATGCACCTATTTTCACATCCACATTTATTTAATAGATTTTCGCATCCTACCACCTAACTAACTATGCTGAAAAAAATTTTTCTGCTGCTGCTGATTGCATTTAATCTACAAACCACATTCGCTCAATCCAACATCATTTCCGGTAAAGTTCGTGATACTACCGAGCAAACGTCGATAAAAAATGCTGTAGTGGTATTGCTCGATGCTCAGGACTCTACCTTTATTGATTTCACACGCACCAAAGCGGATGGTTCGTTTCAGCTCAGTAAAGCTAAAACAGGGAATTATATTTTCATGGTTACGCACCCTTTGTTTGCGGATTATGTAGAAGATATCTCGTATGACGGCTCTCCCCGATCTATGGGCACAGTAGCCATGACACCCAAAAGCAAACTGTTGCAGGAGGTGATTGTTAAAAGCGGAAGTCCGATCCGTATTAAAGGAGATACCACCATTTATACCGCGGATAGTTTTGCAGTGGGGCCCAACGCCAATGTGGAAGAACTGCTGAAGAAACTGCCGGGTATACAGGTGGATAAGAATGGGCAGATTAAGGCTATGGGACAAACCGTAGAACGCGTATTGGTAGATGGAGAGGAATTCTTCGGCGATGACCCGGGCATGGCGGTAAAAAACCTTCGTGCCGATGCCGTTAAAGAAGTACAGGTGTTTGATAAAAAAAGTGAGCAGGCTGAATTTACAGGAATTGATGATGGGAATACCCAAAAAACCATCAACTTGAAATTAAAAGAAGATAAAAAGAAAGGCTACTTCGGAAAAATAGATGTGTCGGGAGCTCCACAAAAAGACATTCCCAACCGTTTCAACAACAACCTGATGCTGAGTTCATTTAAAGGCAAAAGAAAAATTTCAGCCTTTTTACTGAATGGTAATACCGGTCAGGACGGACTAAGCTGGCAGGACAATGAAAAATTTGGTGGCGCGAGTGATAACATCACCACATCTGTAGACGAAGAAACCGGAGCTTATATAGTTATGCAAACTTCGGGTGGAACTGATGGCGAACCGTATGTAAATACCCGCAATGGTTTTATCACCAACATCAATGCAGGAATTCAATATTCCAACAAATGGAAAGATAAACACACGTTGAATTTTTCGCCCCGGTACAATTACCAGGATTATGAAAACAACGTATTGTCGTTTAACCAAACATCCATTGGTGATTCTATTTTAATTGAGAATGTGCAATCAAAGCAGGATGTAAAACGCCACAATTATAAAAACAATGCTACGTACGATCTGAAAATAGATTCTAACTCATCACTCCGGGTAACGGTGAGGGCAAACTTCTATCATACTGAGAGTGCTGATTTTCGTGAGGGTACAAACATTAGTAGTACCGGTGTGCTGAAGAATGAAACCAGCAGATCATTGCAAACTGTGAGTGATAAACAGGCGTATGGTGCTACCGCCATCTTTAAACACAAGTTTAAAAAACCACGGCGTACGCTCACCTTCACCGGAGACTACTCCAACATCCGGTCTGAATCAAACAGCACACTGATTTCAAACAACACACCTTATTTTAACGGCAGCCCTACTGGAATCATCGAACAGAATCAACAACGGGTGAGCGATGTGAACAACACGCGCTTTTCCGGGAAGCTGATGTATACGGAACCCATTTCAAAACGATATTCAGTACAGTTTGAACATGAGACCTCTGTTATTTCAGGAAGAAATGATCAGACTACCTTCAGCTTTTCCCAGGTTACCGGAAAATATGATGTGCCTTTGGATTCCTTAACCAACGATTTTGAACAACTGATTATAGAGCAGCGCCCCGGGGTAAGGTTGAGTTACAACACCAAAAAAATCATCTACAATTTCGGTGCAAATGTTGCTTTGGTTGATTTTAACTTAACCAACAATTCACTGAATGCGAAGTACGACAGGAACTTTACCAATTTCTTTCCTGCTGCCAACTTCACCTATAAATATAAAACCAATGCCCAGTTCAGGTTGAATTATAACGGTGCAACGCGTCAGCCCACTGTGAATCAGTTACAGCCCATCAACAACAACAACGATTACTTTAATCAGTATGTAGGTAACCCGGATTTGAAAACAGCATTTGCGCATAACGTTGGTATTACTCATAATTCCTACAACTTTTTAAAGGAGATGTGGATGTACCAATCGGTGAACCTGAGTGTTGAAAACAACTCAATCACCAACAGCCGAACCATTGACCTTGACTCCGGAAAAACAGTAATCAGGCCCATCAATACCGATGGAAATATCAATCTGAATGTATGGACCGGCATGGGTTTTAAATGGAAGAAACCCAACATCAACATCAATGTTCAACCCAATGCTAATTACAGCCGTTTTGTAGAGGTTATCAATAACCGCAGAACATTTGCGAATAACTTAAGAACCGGACTGGGTATTTACCTTCAGAAAGATAAAGACAAAAAGTACGAGCTTTCTGTAGGAACGAATTTCAGTTACAACAGAAACACCACGGCTTTCAATCTGGAGCCGGTTGAATTTATGGACAATAACCTGTCGGTGAGTGCCAGGGTGTACTATAAAAAAGTATGGTCGCTTCAAACAGAATACAATTACGACTGGCGCCAGAAGACAGACCAGTTTTCAGAAAGCCTGAACATCAACCTCTGGAACGCCCGCTTACAGCGCACCTTCGCCAAAGATGCCTTTACGGCGTATGTGCTTATCCGTGATATATTGAATCAGAACATCGGTATCACCAGAAACGCTTACAGCAACACCCTTAGTGAAACAAGAAACGACCGCCTGCGCCGGTACTTTATGGTGGGCTTTGCCTGGAACTTTAAAAACAAATAACACATGAAACGCTTATTAACTATACTCTTTATTTCATTCAACGGCTTTGTACAAAACACATCGGCACAGCAGTTTTTTGATAAAGCCTCTATCGAATTTGAAGTAAAAACCAACGTGAAGAAATCGATGGGCAACAGCACATGGGCCGAACGAATGAAAGATATGATACCACAGTTTAAAACATCATACTATACCTACACCTACTCCGGCAACAAAAGCATTTATCAGTTTAGCCATTGGGAACCCAACAGCAAGTTACCCCCGTTTATGAGAGGCAGTGATGAAACCAGCAAGTGGTATGTTGACCACAACACCGGAATCATGCAAATGAACAAAGATGTGTTCGGTACTGTGTTCGATATTGAAGACAGTC